>CAYGUZ010000082.1:0-7734 GCA_964353215.1 uncultured Flavobacteriaceae bacterium | reverse complement strand
TTTTTCTTGATACGGCAAAAGTATACTTTGAGCGAGATGATGCGGTTGCGAAACAAAAAAATGCCAACGCTCCAACCCGCCACCAAAAGCAATCAGCCACTGGCTAATTTCTTTTGTCACGTAGATAATTTTAGAAACAATGTACGGCTAAGTCGCTATATTCTAGAAATCATTTTAACTCTTAAGACCACTTTGAACTCTTTGAAACATTAAGATGGTCAACAAACCTTATAACCAGCCATCTAGAATATGGCCGCTCCCCTCGCCTATTGTTTAGCTAAAATTCTCTTAGGCCATAACGTTTACTTCAATAACCAACATTTTAGAAACTACTTTTGAATAGAAAATTATTCAGATACCATTATATTCTTCGTCTAAAACCGGTTTAAACCACTGCGCGGGTCCTTTATCGCGACTTGAAATTGCTATATGTGCAAACTCGGAATTTGGAGCGGCACCATGCCAATGTTTAATATTTGGTAAACACTTTATCGTCTCTCCAATGCGTAATATACGTTTGGGTTTTCCTTCTTCTTGATAGTAACCTTCACCTTGGGTTACGATTAATATTTGCCCTGCCGGATGTGAATGCCAATTGGTACGTGCAGCGGGTTCAAAAGTAACCAAACCGGCATACATGGTATTTAAACTGTCCGGTGCTGCCAACATATTTAACCATGCGGTACCTGTAAAATTCGAATTTTCTATTTTAGTCCCTTTCTCAAAAAGTTGAACTTCCTTTTTACTTTCCTTTGGCGTGTTACATGCTGTCAAAAGTATCAGTAAAATGGCAATAGTATAGTATCCAGTATTTTTCATGGTTGTTTTTATTCAGTTCGTCTTTTCAATACTTCTGTAAGGACTGTTTTTGTTGCAAAAACATTGTCTTCAGTTGTAGTAATCACTAAGGTTTCAGTAAACTCTTTCAATTGTTCGGCTTGCCAGCCAACGTTCAATGAAAGGTTTAAGTGGCTTCTTAGCATAGGCTCTAAACTTCCCAAACTTGCAATGACGGAAATGGTCACCAGTTCACGTTGTTTATAGGTAAGCACATCTCGCTCAAAAATATCCGCAAATAAATGCTCTTTAAGAAATCTGTCCATTTCGGGTGAAAACTTTTGGTATTCTGGTTTTCCATCTAACGGTCGTCCAACAAGTTCTTCCAAAATAGTCTTTCCTCGTTCATATTTGCTTCTAGAATCGTCAATAGTTGTGCCTTCTGGGCCCCATCCATCTTCTATACCTTTAGCCGTCCTTTCTTCCAGTACTACTAAAAGTGTTTGCAAACCGCGTATACTTCTTGGGAACCCGGCATAGGCGTACAAATGAACCAATACCTCTTTGGCTTCATTCACGGTTAGCTTATGATCTAATCCTTCATGGAGAACATCCTTGAGCTGAGATAAATTGCCTTGGGCAGTGTGACTTGCAATTTTGATCATACTTTTCTCTTGGTTGGATAAAGCATTGTCTGATGTTGCTTGTTGCGCTATTGATTGACAGCTGATAAATAATACTAACCCGAAGAATATATTCGCCGTGCGAAAGATATTTTTTAAACGCATGATAGGTACTGGTCTTGATGACGTTACTTTCATTAGTGGTGAATTAGTCGTTCAGTTGATCGGCAACACTATCATAATATTCTTGTGTTACCACTTCGGTCCATGTGGTGGGTTGTCCTCCTCCATAAATTGCTAAATAGGTAACATCACTATCTTTAGTGGAAGCATGCTAGTGCTCTGTTTCTTTATCACATTTGATCACATCACCTGCTTTAAGTATCACAGGGTCTTTTCCTCTTTCTTGATAATAACCTTCACCGTCTACGTAAATAAGAACTTGAGAGGTTGAATGTTTATGCCAGTCTAACGTAGAATTAGCCTTAAAAGTGGCTTTGGTAATATTAAAGTCGGTTTCATCATCAGCCTGTAATACACCGTTCAACCAAGCTTCGCCAATATAATGCGTATTGGGTGCCTTGAAACCCTCGTCTTTGTATGAAGACACTTTGTAGTCCGTATTTTGGGCAAAAATGCAAATAGGAAGCATAAACAGTACTGTTGTAATTAGATTTTTCATTTCTTTTTTTTTTAGTTTAATTTCTTTTCTTCTAGCCAATTGTACATCACATCGGCTATTTCTTGATTATTTAAATCGGACATGGGAAAGTGTGTATTTCCTTTGATTCCTATTTCTGGTAACACTACTAAAGTAACGTCACCACCAGCGTCATTTACGGTTTTTTTCCATTTACGAGCCATAGAAAGAGCGGCACGCCATTGGTCTTGACCAGGGTTTTCAACCTCAGTTTCAGGGATGTAATCCCCATAATAAATTACAATAGGAATCTTGGTCAGTTTTTGAAACTCTTCCATAGAAACACCTTTAGCACGTAATGTTCCGCCCACATAAGAAATGGGCTCAGGAATGTTATCTTCCGGAAAAACAAAATTACTACCAGGTTCGTGCGCTACTATAGCTTTTATTCGATTGGTCTTTAGAGCGGCACTCCAACCTTGTCCGCCACTATGGGAATGGGTAACAAGGATTCCGTCACCAATTTTTCCGAATAATTGAGAAACCGCTTCAATATTAAGATTGATGTTTAAAGGTCCCGTATCTGGAGTACTACTACGGAAGAATTGATTTAAAGCTTCAGGGTCCTTAGAAAATTGAACGTTCGGATAAAAACGTTTACCCTCGCCCATTCTGAATATGCCGAACCACAGTTGGTCTTCAGTTTTAGCTTCCAATGTTTTTGGTTCTAAGCTTTGTCCTGCCAATCCCCTTCTGGGTTGATCTAATAAATAGACAGGATACCGTTTTTTAAGGAATATACTTTGAAATCCTTCCCTGCCATCTGGAGTGCTTTGCCAAGTTCGCATGGACTGACCGTAGCCGTGCCAAAACACTAGAGGAAGCTTACGCGGTTCCGTAGGAATTTGATAAAATACCGATGCGTGGTCACCATGCAAGGTCTGCCCTTCGGTACTTTGATTTGTGGGATTAAAAGCACCATGGGCAATGGGGTCAAAAGAGCCTGGACTTTGCTTAACCGAACCACCAACGGCAAAAGTCCCCTGTTTTTGAATAGAAATAATATCATTTGATTCAACAGGAGTATCTGCTATTTGCTTGTTTTGTTCATTACAGCCAATACATAAAAGTATGCTTGTAAGTACTAATGTATATTTTAGCTTTATCATGTATTACTTTGTTTTTGTAGTCATTTTAATAAGGGTATGCCTTTTCTTAAAACTTTCTCTTTGTTGGAAAGCTATAGTTCAATAGCACGCTCCAAGTGAAATCATCATCGGGCAATATTTGGGTGCTTATGCCTTTATTTACAACACTTGTCAACGAAAATGGACATTGTTCTTTACCAATGGTCAAGAACGCTGAGGTATAATATCCGGTGAGATCGTCAGAGGTAAGATAGTAAACTTGTGGTGTAAAATTCATATAAAACGATTCTGAAATGGGAATTTGACTAAAGGTAGCATTAAGCACCAAAAAATTAGTTTCTTTTACCCCTTCATCAAAACCGCGGGCATACAGGTAATACATACCAATACTAGTATGCTTTGATAATTTATAGCTGGGTACCACTTCGGCACCTAAATATCTTCTAGATTCTAAAAGTTCTTCGGTATTTCCGTTTCTAATAACATTTACAGTTCTAAAATTCAGTCCGGGATGCGCCCCTACCCTCAGTGAAAACTTTTCTTTTTCAATCGCCTTATAGCGAAACCAAAAAAGCATAGTCCACGGTTTGGCATCGAGAGAAAAACGCATGTCAGGCTCAAAACTTAACTTTTTTTTGGTGAATTTTAAATCGAACAGCAAAGCGGGATCATCTAAAGAAAAAGAAGGAACTAATGAAACGCCATTATGGGTTATACTTGCACTTCCTCTAAAGTCATCTAAAAACCTATAGTTTTTATCTTTTGCATTTTCCTGCGCATTAGCAGTACTTAATAACAGCAATAACATTAAAGTTCCTATCTTCTTCATTGTACGTGATTACAATGCCAAAATTAGGGGAAGAACTTAGGTGCGGTACTACCCAAATAACGGATGTTTATACCAAAATTACAGATAATACATATGTAGCTTGATGATGTGATCATCAATAGGTTATCTTTATTTCAAATACAATGAGTCGTGAAGAATATTTTAGAAATTAAAACCATTGCAGACTACTTTAAATTGAGAAATTACGAAGTTCTGCATCCTTTGGTAGGTATTGTCGATTTTAAAAAGGTAAACCAAACCGGATATACCAATAAATCGTACGACGGATTTCATTACAGCTGTTATGCTATTTTTTTGAAAGATGCAGTGGGTTGTAAACTTAAGTATGGCGGTAACTCATATGACTATGACGAAGGTACCTTGGTTTTTATGGCGCCCAACCAGACTATTGAACTTGGCGGTTATGAACCGGGTTTTGTACCCAAAGGCTATGCTTTGCTTTTTCACCCAGACCTATTGCTGGGTACAAGTTTGGCAAAAAAGATTCACGAATTTAATTTCTTTGCGTACTCAAGTAATGAGGCTTTGCATTTATCCGCTAAAGAGCGAAAGCTAATCTTGAGTTTATTGGAAAAAATTCAGTTTGAATTGGAACAGCCCATTGATAAACATAGCAAGAAACTGATTGTGACCAATATTGAGCTATTTTTAGACTATTGCCTTCGTTTTTATGACAGGCAATTCATTACACGTGAAGTAGTGAATAAGGGTACTTTAGAGAAGTTTGATCATCTACTTTCTCAATATTTTTCATCGGAAAAGCCAAAAAATAATGGTTTACCTTCAGTAGAATATTTTGCGGATCAGCTTCATTTATCTTCCAATTATTTTGGTGATCTGGTTAAAAAGGAAACCGGCAAATCTGCCCAAGAATTTATTCAAGCGAAATTGATAGATGTAGCTAAGGAAAAAGTATTCGACCCTAACAAATCAGTGAGTGAAATCGCCTATGAACTAGGTTTTAAATATCCGCAACACTTTAGTCGGTTGTTCAAACAAAAAGTAGGGCGTTCCCCTAAGGAGTTTAGGGCCTCTATTAATTAATTGAAGTTAAAACCATTTCACACACATTACACTCTCCTCCTACCGTCGGCTCGTATAATAAGTGTTCCATTACCTTTAGAAGAAAGTTTTTAGAAAGAAAAAAACAAGGAAAAAAGTAGAAACTTTCGCTTTTAACCAAAGCTCAAGTTACATAACGCGGAACATTATGATACATTTTGTATTATTGGTTTAGCCAGTGGCTGAAGCAATAATCAAGAAAGATGATGCGGCTGCCAATACACCGTAAAGGTTACATGAAAAACGTAAGTCATAATTCTATTATGTAAAATATCCCTCGAAAGCATTCCTTTCATTCAACGTAGCAACAGGGTCATGAAACTTTTATAAGCGGTCGGCTTCGCCGCATTAATATTGAATACTATTGTATCGAAAGTAACTTGTGGCATTCAATTTATTAACATACTTTGTTTTTCAAAACTAAGCAGTTCATATTTTGAAAAGCTTTTCTATTATTAGAATCAAAGTTTAATTGCTTAGCTTTATTAGATTCTAAAACTACCTTTTTTAGAGAGAATATGAAGCATATCAGAGCGTTCTTATTTGTTTACTTTGAACTAAATAATAGAACCTTTTTTAGTTTATTATTCGCTCTTTTATTTTCTTCCGCCCTATTCGCTCAAGAATTATCTAAAAATACCGCGTCGGAATATAGCATACGAAATGCGGACTTACTGTATCGACAAAGTAGAGCTCTTGTTCAAATTGATTCTGACAGCGCAATTCAAATAGGCAAAAGAATTATGGATATAAGCTATGCCATTGATTATAAAATAGGAGTTGCCAAGGCCAAAGAAACTATTGCAAGGGCCCACATGCATAATAAATCCATCAGTAAAAGCATTGAATTGGCTAAAGATGCTTTTGATTATGCAAAAAAAATAGGTGCAGATTCAATCTTGCTTGAAACCATAAATATTTTAGGAGCTAGCAATTATAGATTAAAAAAAATTGACAAAACCTATGAATATAATACCATAGGTAGAGCTTATGCCAAACAGTTTGGCAATTTGGATAAGCAATATTTATTTACCACGAATGCTGCCTATATTATGGCAGATTTAAAAAATTTCAAAAAAGCGGTTTCACTTTTTGAAGAGTCAGAAGATCTACTTAAAAAAGGTTCTTTTGCTCTAAGCTATGCCCAGTTCTATTTTCAAATGGCAAGCGCTTATAGAAGTAGACAAGATATTGCTTCTGCACAAAAATATCTTGAAAAAGCAAAGAACTATCTTTCTAATGCAGATCCTGCCACTATTAAAATAGAAATTTTGATTCTTGAGGCTAGTCTTTTACTAGAACAAAACAAAAACGCAGCTGCTAATGGTGTTTTAACAATAGTTGATAGTTTAATTTTAGAATCAAATAATTTTAAATCTATAATAGATTTAAGTCTTTTGAAGTCAAAAATAGAACTCGAACAAAAAAATTATGACGCTGCTGAAACGTATATTGATTCAAGTTTGCCCTTGGCGGAAAAAATTAGTTATATACGTGGCAAAGAGTCTTTATTAGGGCTGTTATATCGTATTAAACAAACTCAAGGTGATTTTAAAAATGCAAATATCATTTTGCAAGCGTATACAAAATTGACAGATTCGATTAATTTTAAAGACAATCAAAATAAGCTTAAAATTTTACTTGCTGAAAACAACTTCGCTAAAGAACAGGAAATACTAAGCCTAAAATTGCAAAAGGCTAAGGCCAATCAAAACTATATTGTTCTAATTGCTGTGTTGGTGGTTTTAGCCCTTCTTTCCATTGTTTATTTGATAAAGAGAAAATCAAATTCTTTGCGTAAACTCAACCATCAGTTAGAGTACAAAACAGCTCGTTTAAATGAAGCGAATATGGCCAAGAATAAACTATTTTCAATAATTGGACATGACCTCAAAGGTCCAATTACCAGTATTAAATCTCTCTTTGATATGTTAATAGAAAATCAAATTAATCAGAATGAGTTTGATGTCTTTCTGCCAAAAATGAAAGGAAAAATAGACCATATACTATTCTCTTTGAACAATCTATTATCTTGGGGAATGACCCAATTAAAAGGCGAGTCGGTAAATCCAAAAAAGTATGAATTAAATGAATATCTACTGAATGCAATAAAACTGTTATCGGATAATATAAATGACAAACAGATTACAATAGTTAGTACTGTGGAGCAAAAAGTTCAGGTTTGGGCAGATGAAAATCATGTGCAAATAGTACTACAGAATCTTTTGAGCAATGCGATTAAATTTACCCCTAAAGGAGGAAAAATATGTATTGACTCAGAAAAGCAGGGCGAAATGTGGAAAATTTCAATTAAAGATACTGGGGTAGGTATGCCAAAGGATATACAAAGAAAAATATTTGTTGAAAACAAACAGGTTTCTACCCATGGTACCGACAACGAAGCAGGAACAGGTTTGGGGCTTACAATCTGCACTGAAATGATTCGAAAAAACAAAGGAAAAATTTGGGTGGAAAGTGAAGCAACCAAAGGCACAACGATATGCTTTTCTCTTCCTGCTTACAAGGACTAATACAACAATAAAATTATAAAATATTCCCATTCCACACACATTGCCTTCCCTCCTACCGTCGTTCAGTTAATAAGTGTTCCATTACCTTTTCAGAGAAAGCTTT
>CAYGUZ010000081.1:0-7772 GCA_964353215.1 uncultured Flavobacteriaceae bacterium | reverse complement strand
CTTTCAACCCATTTGCATTCCGAAGGGCAACACGCAGAAGAACTTTAGCTTATTGCGCCTGGCATGGGCAAACGATGGGTAACCGATATTATAGATGACAATGACCCTAATGATGAATCTTATTTTCCTTACATGAACGGGCAATTTGTATTCAAAAATGCGGTAGTTCGTTTTAGCGAAGTGATAATGGAAGGCCTGCAGACAAACGGATTAAATCCTTCCGACATTAATATGTTGGTTCCGCACCAGGCAAACCTTAGAATTTCTCAGTTTGTACAAAAGAAGTTTGGGCTTTCGAACGATCAAGTGTATAATAACATTATGCACTATGGCAATACAACTGCGGCCTCAATACCTATAGCTTTGACCGAAGCTTGGGAAAAAGGTAAAATTAATGATGGTGATTTAGTAGTACTGGCAGCCTTTGGTAGTGGATTTACTTGGGGTAGTGCCATTATTAGATGGTAAAATTAAACCCTAGCTTTTACACTAGGGTCTCTTATTGATTTCTTGATGTAGAACTAACCAACCAATTTCTATCTCAGACAAATCAATACTCAAATTCCTTTTTAAAAAGACGCCAATATCTAAATGTTGTTACATTAAAACTTGGCTTTAACAATTTTTAAGAGTGCGGTTGCAGCTGTTCTTAGGTAAGCATTTAAAAAAAAGAACCCTGACTCCAATAAAGAAGTCAGGGTTTTGCCATTGATAAGCTATACTAAACACTAACCATTAACTATAAAAAATATAGTCTTACCAATGATTAAAATTTTAAGTCTATTACCAATAGACGATATTTTTTGTAAATCGTTACGACTTCTAACCTAGTTTAACAGATAAATAACAAATGAAAACAACTTTAGTCTTTGGTGCTTCTTTAAAAACCAATCGTTACAGTAATATAGCTATCCACCGTTTACAGGAAAACAATATTGATGCCAAGGCATTTGGGTTAAGGGCCGGATATGTAGGTTCGGTGCAAATTAAAACCAATTTGTCAGATATTAAAAACATAGATACCATTACCCTATACATAAACCCTTCTCGACAAAGCGAGTATTACGATCAAATTATGGAATTGGCACCGAGAAGAGTGATTTTCAACCCCGGCACTGAGAACCTGGAATTTTATAAATTGTTAAGAGAAAAAGGAATTCAAGTTGAGGTTGCCTGCACCTTGGTTTTATTAGCTACAGGTCAATATTAAAAGAGGAATCTTATGCGATGGGTAAGCCTTCAAATTTTTCCCTTTTGTTTTGAAATTATGCATGGATGGCTTCTGGAGGTTTCATGAGTGTTTTCATCTCGTTCATAGCCTCTAAGTGTGCTGCATCATTTTTTTGAAACATTTCCATTCCATGTTTTTTGCCTCACTCGGCTATTTCTTCAAAAGTATCCGCCTTAAATTCAATAGTACAAGCTCCACCTAATTGTTTACAGGTCATTGTTTTCGCAGTATCTTATGTTTTAGAGTGCCTTTTGTTTCCTATCCCTTATGAGCCATAGGCCAATAAAAGTAAGCAGGCCATTTAAAGGCAGTAATTCATAGCCTACGGCATAACCGCCTAGAAATTTGGTATCTATATTTCCAATAATTGCTATTATCACAACCGATAGAATTGCGACAATCCACACGTACTTGTCCTTTATTTTGTGTTTTGTGAAAATTCCAAAGGCAAAGAGGCCTAAAAGTGGGCCGTAGGTATATCCTGCTACAATTAAGAGGCTGTCAATGACATTGCGGCTTAAGATATACTTAAAAGAAATAATAACCAAGATTAAAGCAATGCTCATGGCAATGTGTGTTCTTTTGCGAATCTTTTTTTGCTCAACTTCAGTTTTTTGGTCAAGGTTTAAAAAATCCACACAAAAAGAAGTGGTCAAAGAAGTTAACGCGCTATCTGCACTACTATATGCCGCAGCGATTAGACCGAGCATGAATGTAATGGAAAGCGTTAGACCTAACCCGCTATTCAGAGCAATTTCAGGAAAGAGCAAATCTGTTTTTGGTGCGCCATCCATTAATGGGATTGCTATTTCATTTTGTTCACTATAGATAAATAATAAAGCTCCCAAGAGCATAAAGAGAAAGGTGACGGCGACCAATACAAAACTAAAAGAAACCATATTCTTTTGGGCATCCTTAAGGTTTTTACAGGTTAGGTTTTTTTGCATCATGTCTTGGTCAAGCCCCGTCATACAGATAGTAATGAACATTCCACCGAGAAACGATTTTATAAAATGGTTTTTGGCCAAAAGACTATCGGTAAAGAAAAACTTGTTGTAATTTTTTAATTCATCAGATTCTAAGAACTCGCCAAAACTCCAGTCCAGTTCCCTATTGATTAATATGATAGAGAGAATTACCGCTGTAATCATAAAAGCGGTTTGTAGTGTGTCCGTCCAGACGATGGTTTTTATACCTCCGCGATTGGTGTATATCCATATTAGGGCTATAGAAATTACAACTGTTATTTCAAAAGGTACGCCTAAGTCATCAAATACAAATTGCTGTAACACTATGGCTACTAGATATAGCCTGAAAGCGGCTCCTAAAACGCGGGAAACAAAAAAGAAAAAAGCTCCTGTTTTGTGACTTACATGCCCGAAACGCTCTAAAAGATACTCATAGATCGAGGTTAAGTTTAGTCTATAATAAACAGGTAATAATACAAAGGCCACAACAAAATAGCCTACCAAATAACCCAAGACCACCTGCATATAACTAAACTCAGAAGCTTCTACCCAGCCTGGCACAGAAATAAAAGTTACCCCAGATAGTGAGGCCCCAACCATTCCGAACGCAACTAAATACCATGGAGACTTTTGACCCGCCTTAAAAAAATCGGTATTGGAGTCATTTTTACCTGTAATGTAAGAGATAAGTAGAAGTACTAAAAAGTACCCTCCAATAAGCAGTAATATCTGAATAGCAGACATAAAATCTATTTGTTTGGCAAAATACAAAAAGCTAGCTAGGTAAGCTACCTTAGCATGGCAAAACGAAGCTTTGAACGGAATTGAACTTTAATTTAAGTGAAGCCCCAGAGTATTATATCTTTTGGCGGCACCAATAAATGTAAAATCGTAATTTTACAACGATGGAATACTCTTCTAAACTTTTGGAAAATGCCGTGTATGAAATGTCGCAGTTGCCCGGTATTGGTAAGCGAACGGCGTTACGATTGGTGTTACACCTATTAAAACAACCGCAAGAACGAACAGCATTTTTAGCTGGTTCATTAATGAAGCTGAGAGAAGAAATAAATTTTTGTAGTTCTTGTCATAATATTTCTGATACGGCACTGTGCGAAATATGCGCTAACCCAAAGCGTGATGAAAGCCTCGTTTGTGTTGTAGAAGATATTAGAGATGTAATGGCTATCGAAAACACCTCGCAATATCAGGGCCTGTACCATGTTCTCGGAGGAAAGATTTCACCGATGGAAGGTGTGGGGCCGCAAGATTTGAATATTGTTTCATTAGTGACCAAAGTAAAAATGGGAAAGGTTAAAGAGCTCATCTTTGCGCTAAGCTCAACTATGGAAGGCGATACTACTAATTTTTATATTTATAAACAATTAGAGGGTACGGACATAACTACTTCTACGATTGCTAGAGGTATTTCTGTAGGAGATGAATTGGAATATGCCGATGAGGTTACTTTAGGAAGGAGTATTCTTAACCGTGTTCCATTTGAAAGTTCTATTAAAGCCAATTGACCATCAATCAAAATAGATTGGTGAAAGAGGTGTTATTTAATACATAAAAATTAATGATAAGGTCATTATTGTGTTATTTTTGCAAAATATAAGCGTCAATTGATACGTTAATTAAGAATATGTCAAAATTTGAATTGAAATTACCGCAAATGGGAGAGAGTGTTGCAGAAGCAACGCTAACTACTTGGCTCAAAGAAGTTGGTGACACCATCGAAATGGATGAAGCTATTTTTGAGATTGCAACCGATAAGGTGGATTCTGAAGTACCTAGTGAAGTAGAGGGAACTTTAGTTGAAAAAAGGTTCGAGGTTGATGATGTAATTAAGGTAGGTGAAGTGGTCGCTGTCATTGAAGTTGAAGGAGATGCACCAAATGCCGAAGTTGAAAGCCCTGCTGAGAAAGAGGTGGAGATTGATGCTGAAGAGCCAGTAGCACAAATTCAACAACAAGTGTTTGCAGCAAGAGAAACTGTTGCGACAGCTGTTCAAGATTTCTCAGGTTCAGAACGTTTTTATTCTCCCCTCGTGAAGAATATCGCTAAAGAAGAAGGTATATCTGCGGCAGAATTGGATACAATCCCCGGGACTGGAAAGGAAGGACGCGTAACCAAAAACGATATTTTGGCATTTATTGAAAACAGAGGTGCCAATGGTAGTGCTACTACCATAAAACAGAAAGAAGAAGCTCCAAAGGCAATCGAAATAAAAGAAACCCCAAAGGTAGCTCCTATTTCTAGTCCTTCGAAAACAAGCACGGTGCAAGTTTCTGGTGGAGATGAAATCATACCATTATCTCGAATGGGCAAATTGATAGCCCATCATATGGTAGAAAGCGTATCAACCTCTGCCCATGTTCAAAGTTTTATAGAGGTAGATGTCACCAATGTGGTCAATTGGAGAAATAAAGTCAAAAAGGCCTTTGAGGAACGTGAGGGTGAAAAATTGACCTTCACGCCCATATTTATGGAAGCCGTTGCTGTGGCCATAAAGAAGTTTCCGTTAATCAATGTTTCTTTAGATGGTGATAATGTCATCAAGAAAAAGAACATCAATCTAGGTATGGCGGCAGCTTTACCCGATGGAAACCTAATTGTTCCTGTGATTAAAAATGCAGATCAATTGAACTTGGTCGGCATGGCCAAAACCATCAACGATCTGGCGAATCGCGCTAGAAATAATGCCCTTAAGCCCGACGAGATTAAAGATGGTACATATACCGTAACCAATGTAGGTACTTTTGGTAGTGTTTTTGGCACGCCAATAATCAATCAACCCCAAGTGGGTATATTGGCTTTGGGTGCTATTCGTAAAATGCCATCCGTAATTGAAACTCCTGAAGGTGATTTTATAGGGGTGCGCAGTAAAATGTTCTTGTCGCACAGTTATGACCATCGAGTGGTAAATGGTGCCTTGGGCGGTATGTTTATTAAAGCAGTGGCCGATTACCTAGAGTCATGGGATGTGAATCGCGAGATTTAGAAACGTTGCGCCATACTGTTCGAACTAAATTTATTGCATCTACTAGGTGACTTTTATTGAAGACCTATCTTTGTGAAAAATGATATTTCAAAATGCAACTAAAATTAACGAAGCCTATCTGCTTTTTCGATTTAGAAACTACAGGGGTCAATGTGGCCAAAGATAGAATAGTGGAAATTTCAATTCTTAAGGTTTTTCCCAACGGAAATAAGGAAAGTAAGACATGGTTGGTTAATCCCGAAATGGAAATTCCTCCTGCGGTTGTTGCTGTTCACGGTATCTCGAACGAAAAGGTGGCCAACGAACCAACTTTTAAAGAATTGTCAAAAGAAATCTATACCATGATTAAGGATAGTGACCTAGCCGGTTTTAATTCTGATCGTTTTGATATTCCGCTTTTAGCGGAAGAAATGCTAAGGGCAGAGGTAGATTTTGATATGAAGCATATGGTTTCGGTAGATGTACAAACGATATTCCATAAAATGGAGAAGCGTACTTTAGGTGCAGCGTATAAGTTTTATTGCGATAAAGATTTAGAAGATGCCCATAGTGCGGAAGCAGATACCATGGCAACTTATGAAGTGCTGTTGGCACAACTAGACCGCTACCCAGATCTGGAAAACAATGTTAAGAAACTCTCTGAATTCACTACGCGTAAACAATCATTAGATTTTGCTGGTTTTATAGGGGTTGATGAAAATAACGATCCGACTTTTGCCTTTGGTAAGCACAAGGGTAAAACAGTAGATGAGGTATTGGAGAAAGAGCCGGGTTATTTTGGTTGGATCTTGAATGCCGATTTTCCACTTTATACTAAAAAAGTGCTAACGCAATTGAAGTTGAGCAAGCTAAACAATAAGTTGTCTTAATGCGACTGACATTTTTATTCTTGTTTTTTTCGGTATTCTGCTTCTCACAGAATATTGATTTTGATGGCAGGGTTGTAGATGCTAAGACCAATGAACCTATACCATATGTAAACATCAGCTTTTTAAACACCTTAACAGGAACGTCTACTACGGAGGAAGGAAAATACGCTTTGGAAATACCCAAAGAATATTTGGCGAAAAAGATACATGTTTCTTCATTAGGTTATAAAGACACCATTTTATTGGCACAACGGTTATATGACAAAAAACTCCTTAAAATGGTAGAGGCTACTTTTGAGTTGGAAGAAGTCATAGTTGCCAAAAACTTAGGAGAAGCACAGGTACTCAACCCTATTTCGAGTTATAGCATTACTAGTGGATTCGATTCTTCTTCTACACCTTGGGTTTTGGCACTTTACTTTCCTAATATCGGGGCAAGCAAAAAATATCTAGAGACGGTTACCGTATTTTTTAGGCAGAAAAATGAATTTACCAGAGAACGTGCAAAATTTAGGCTGCGTTTATATAGTGTAAACCCAGACACTAAAAAACCGGAAAAAGATTTGGTCCAAAAGAGCATCATTCTAGAATCACTGAAATCTTATGATTATACTTCTATTGATGTATCATCCTTAAAAATAAAAGTCCCTAAAGAAGGCATCTATATTGGTTTAGAATGGCTTTTTATACCCTACAATTGGTATAATAAAGATGAAAAAGACCAATTGACCAACAAACAGCGCTTAGAAGATCGTTTTGCGCCGACTTTTGGCGGAATGTACACCAAGAATCAAAACTTTAAGGTGATGATTTACGGAATGGGTGAATGGCAAGACTTTAAGGTAAAATCAAAGAACAACGCAGAAAACTTTATTCCGGCAATAAGTATCAAAGTCGCTAAAGTATAGTCGTATTAATAATAGGTAGCAAATGAAACTAATTTGTATCGGCAGAAACTATGTTGCCCACATCGATGAATTGAAGAATGAAAGGCCAACAGAACCTGTTGTTTTTATAAAACCTGATTCGGCCATTTTGCCAAAGGGGCAAGATTTTTACATTCCTGAATTTTCGAATGAAATACACTATGAAGTTGAAGTACTTGTGAAGATTAAAAAAGTAGGCAAGCACATCGATGAAAAATTTGCCCATAAATACTATGACGAAATAAGTTTGGGTATAGATTTTACTGCTCGCGATCTACAATCTGAGTTAAAAGCTAAAGGTTTGCCCTGGGAAAAAGCGAAAGGATTTGATGGCGCCGCAGTAATTGGTAAGTGGATTGATAAAAAAAAGTACGAAAATTTAGACAGATTAAGGTTTTCCTTGTTAAAAAATAAGGAAATCGTACAAAAAGGCGATACCAGCTTGATGTTGTGGAAGATAGATGCTTTAATTGCTCATGTATCTACCTATTTTATGCTAAAAAAGGGCGATATTATCTATACTGGTACCCCGGCAGGTGTTGGTAAAGTTGCAGTAAATGATTACCTTGAGGGAAGAATCGAGGAGGAGAATTTTTTCGAAATCAATGTTCGCTAATGATATATAGTCTAGATAAAATAAATGAAATGGCCGAAGGAGATCAAGATTTTGTGATTTCTGTGGTAACCGTTTTTTTAGAAGAGGTGCCAGAAGACCTTCAAAATTTAGAAAAGGCTATTGAAGAAAGAAATTTTGAGCAGGTCTACAAGATCGCC
>CAYGUZ010000080.1:3298-7785 GCA_964353215.1 uncultured Flavobacteriaceae bacterium | reverse complement strand
CTAAAGGAGAAGAAGTTGAATTCAAGATTATTGAGTTCAATAAAGACTTCAAACGTGTCGTAGCTAGTCATACTGCTTTGTTTAGAGAGCAAGAAGAACGCAACGTAAAAGCGGCTAAGAAGAAAATGGCCGCATCAGCAGAGGAATCGGCAACCACCTTAGGTGATGCTAACTCAGCATTACAAGCGTTAAAAGACAAAATGGAGGCAGACGCCAAAAAATAGTCTTTTTGATATTTTTTTAAAAGCCCTTGATGAATAATCAAGGGCTTTTTGTTTCTATGCACTCCGCTTATAAAGAATTGTGTATTTTTGTAGCCCAAACGATTCGGGAGTTTATGAGTCAAAAAGTATTGCTTTCCGCCAAAGAAATTCATATTATACTTCACCGTTTGGCTTGTCAGTTGTTAGAGACCCATTTAGATTTTACAGATACTGTTTTAATAGGAATTCAGCCTAGGGGAGTTTATTTAGCTAAGCGACTTACAGAAATTCTTGAAAAAGATTATAACGTCAAAAACATTAAGCTAGGCTCTTTAGATATCACTTTTTATAGAGATGATTTTAGAAGAGGAGATAAAATTCACGAGGCCAGCAAAACCAAGATTGACTTTTTAGTAGAAAATAAAAAAGTGGTTTTTATAGATGATGTGCTATATACCGGTAGAAGTATAAGAGCTGCTTTAACCGCAATACAGTCTTTTGGTAGACCGGAAGAGATAGAACTTTTGACTTTGATAGATAGAAGGTTTAGCAGGCATTTACCCATACAGCCTAATTATCGCGGTAGACAGGTAGATGCAATTAATGATGAAAAAGTAAAAGTTATGTGGAAAGAGAACGATGGGGAGGACACTGTTTATCTTATAAGGGAGTAGAAAATGAGTGAATTAAGTGTACATCATTTATTAGGTATAAAATATCTCGAAAAAAAAGATATTGACCTGATTTTTGAAACCGCTGATCATTTTAAAGAGGTCATTAATAGGTCTATTAAAAAGGTGCCTACTTTACGTGATATTACCATAGCCAATATCTTTTTTGAGAACAGTACGCGTACAAAACTTTCTTTCGAATTGGCAGAGAAAAGACTTTCAGCGGATGTTATTAATTTTTCGGCGTCACAATCGTCAGTGAAAAAGGGTGAAACCCTTATCGACACGGTTAATAATATTTTATCAATGAAAGTTGATATGGTGGTGATGCGCCACCCTAATCCGGGAGCGGGAATATTTCTTTCTAAACATGTTAAGGCCTCTATTATAAATGCAGGAGACGGTGCGCACGAGCATCCTACACAAGCCCTGTTGGATTCTTACTCCATAAGGGAGAAACTAGGCGAGGTTGCCGGTAAAAATATAGTCATAGTTGGCGATATACTACATTCTAGAGTAGCGCTTTCAAATATTTTTGCTTTAAAATTACAAGGAGCCAATGTAAAGGTCTGCGGTCCGAAAACTTTAATTCCCAAACATATTAAATCGCTGGGGGTTGAAGTAGAAACTGACTTGAAAAAGGCCTTGGAGTGGTGTGATGTTGCTAATATGTTACGTGTACAAAATGAGCGTATGGATGTAAGTTATTTTCCAACGACAAGAGAATATACTCAGCAGTTTGGTGTGAATATGGCTTTGTTGAATAGTCTTAAAAAGGAAATCGTAATTATGCACCCTGGCCCCATAAATCGTGGTGTAGAAATTACCAGCGATGTGGCAGATTCAAATCAATCTATTATCTTAGAGCAAGTAGAAAACGGTGTTGCCATACGTATGGCGGTTATCTATTTATTGGCTTCTAAAATTAAGTGATATGATTTTTGACAAAGAAGGTACAACTACCATAGTTTTTCAAGAAAATATTTCCTTGAGTAAATTTTTAATGAATCTTAACAATGCCTACGAAAGATTAGTGCATGACCATATTATAATTAATCTCTTTTCATTTGATGCCTTGAATGCAAATGATGTTTTAGAGTTTTTAGAACTATCAAACAAGCATAGGGCATCTAAAAAATCATTTGTTTTGGTCACCGAAAAAGTTTCTTATGATGAAGTGCCAGATGAAATTTGTGTAGTGCCAACGATACAAGAAGCAAAAGACATTATTGAAATGGAAGAAATAGAGCGAGACCTAGACATATGAGGCTCACTATTTTAGGCTGTTATTCCGCAACCCCACGTTCGCTTACCAATCCAACTTCCCAACTATTAGAAATTAGAAACCATATGTTTTTGATTGACTGTGGCGAAGGAACTCAAGTGCAATTGCGTAAACAGAAATTAAAGTTTTCCCGTATTAAGCACGTTTTCATATCACATCTGCATGGGGATCATTTTTTTGGATTACCTGGGCTGGTCTCAACTTTTCGTCTTTTAGGAAGGGAATCAGAGCTACATATTTACGGCCCCAAAGGAATTAAAGAAGCAATAACACTATTGCTGAAGCTCGGTGATTCATGGACTGATTATCCTTTACTTTTTCATGAGTTGAACTCTAAAGCATCGGAACTAATCTTTGAGGATGATAACGTTTCCGTGCGAACAATTCCACTAAATCATAGAATATATACCAACGGTTTTTTGTTTGAAGAAAAACGAGCACCCCGAGTTCTCAATGTTGAGGCGGTAGCCAAGTACGGTATCGATAAAAGTGAGTTTCGTAATATTAAAAACGGTAAGGCCGGCACGGCTAAAAGTGGAGAATCCATTTTAAATTCAGACTTGACTTTAGACCCTCCAAAACCTAAAAGCTACGCTTTTTGTAGTGATACTGCCTATAAGGAGGACATTGTCCCTTTAATTAAAAATGTAGATTTGCTTTATCATGAGTCTACTTTTTTAGAGACCGAACAACATCTATGTGCTAAAACAAAGCATTCAACGGCTTCTGAAGCTGCCAGAATTGCAAAAAGGGCAAGAGTGGGCAAGTTAGTTTTAGGCCATTATTCGACACGGTACAAATCCTTAGAACTTTTTAAGGAAGAGGCACTACCTATTTTTAGTGATGTAGAGTTAGCCGAAGACGGTAAGGTTTTTGAAATATAATACCATACTCTGTCTCTTTTAATTTTATCATTTCCTTTCTTTTGTTGAACTTTGAACTACTATGGAAAAAGACTTAGGTAACTACAGAAAATCGTATGAGAAAAGTGCGTTAAATAAAGCTTCTATTTTCGAAAATCCAATAGAACAATTTCAAAAATGGTTTTATGAGGTAGAAAAGTCAGATAGCGTTGATGAACCCAATGCAATGACAATTTCTACTATTGGTTTAGACGGTTTTCCTAAGAGTAGGGTGGTTTTAATGAAAAAATACACCCATGAAGGTTTCATTTTTTACACTAATTACCAAAGCGAAAAAGGAAGGGCCCTAGAGAATAATCCATCTACATGTTTATCATTTTTTTGGCCCAATTTAGAGAGACAGGTAATCATAAAAGGTAGTGCAGAGAAAATAGCGGAGAATCTTTCCGATGGTTATTTTGAATCTCGTCCTTTCGGCAGTAAACTGGGGGCAATCGTTTCTGAGCAGAGCCAAGTGGTAGCGTCGCGTGAGATTTTAGAAAAGCGTTTGGCAGAGCTGGAAAAAAGGTATGAAGGCAAAGAAGTGGAACGACCTGAGTATTGGGGCGGATATATCGTAAAACCGGTCTCAATCGAGTTTTGGCAAGGTAGGCCCAATAGGCTTCACGATAGAATACGATATACGTTACAAAAAGACCTTAACTGGAAGATTGAACGCCTACAACCTTAGATTTTATGAAAACAATATTTTTTGTTAGACATGCAAAATCTTCATGGGAACACCAAGTTAAAGACATAGATAGACCTTTAAAAGAAAGAGGTGTAAATGATGCATATATGGTTTCTAATGCCTTAAAGGCGAACCATATTCAAATTGATTATGCTTTTTCGAGTCCGGCAAATAGGGCATTACATACTTGTACGATTTTTTTAAGAAACCTAGACTTTGATTTGAGCAGATTATCGGTGAGCAATGATTTATATGATTTTTCTGGAGAGGGTGTTTTGAAGTATTTAAAACAATTAGCCAATACTAACCAGACCATTTTGCTTTTTGGTCATAATTATGCTTTGACAACACTTGTAAATACGCTTGGAGATAGGTATATTGAAAATGTTCCAACATCAGGATTGGTACAGATTGATTTTGAAGCAGAAAACTGGAAAGAAATAAGAAAAGGGAATACAAAACAAGTTATTTTTCCAAAAGAACTACGATAGAATGACGAAACCTCAAAACGAGTATGTAAACAGAGAAATCAGCTGGTTACATTTTAACTATAGAGTACTTCAAGAAAGTGCTGACAAGAATGTGCCTTTAATAGAAAGATTGCGTTTTCTAGGAATTTTCAGTAATAACTTGGATGAATTTTTCAAAGTGCGCTATGCCACGGTAAAAAGAATTCTCGAAGCTGGCAAAACTGGTAAAAGTAATCTAAGTTCAGAAAACGCCAAAGACCTATAA
>CAYGUZ010000080.1:0-3288 GCA_964353215.1 uncultured Flavobacteriaceae bacterium | reverse complement strand
CCTTTTAGAAGAGATCACACAGGTAGTTATAAAGCAACAATCAAAAAGTCTAGAAATACTAAAAAAGATT
The DNA here is from genome assembly GCA_964353215.1 of uncultured Flavobacteriaceae bacterium. GTDB lineage: Bacteria > Bacteroidota > Bacteroidia > Flavobacteriales > Flavobacteriaceae > Croceitalea. The sequence goes on along the minus strand of CAYGUZ010000080.1, from coordinate 3,218 downwards.
GAAGCCGAACTTGCAACCGAAAATATTCATATCATTAATGAAACTGAAGTTTCTGATAAGCAGGCCGAGTTCATAAAAGATTACTTTTTGAGAGAGGTAAATCCAGAATTGATCATCATAATCTTAAATAGCTTGGCACAGTTTCCAACACTGAAGGACACAGCTGCCTACCTTGCTGTAAAAATGGTCTTAAAAAAAGAACACGCAGGATTTTTAAAGCGTAAGACAGAGATGCAATACGCTTTAATTGAAATTCCGAAAGGTATAGATCGCTTTGTTGTACTACCTAAAGAAGAGGGTAAGAACTTTATTATAATTCTTGACGATTTAATTCGATTTTGTTTAGATGACATATTCACTATGTTTGATTATGACGAGATTTCTGCCCATATGATCAAGATTACCCGAGATGCAGAATTAGATATTGACAACGATTTAAGCAAAAGTTTTATAGAGAAGATTTCTTCTAGTGTTGAACATAGAAAAATAGGGGATCCTGTAAGGTTTGTTTATGATAAAAAGATTAGAATAGACACCTTACGCTTTCTTAAGGAAAAGATGAATATTGAGGAGACGGATAGTGTTATTCCCGGAGGGCGTTATCATAATCGTAGAGATTATATGGGTTTCCCTAGTTTAGGAAGGACTGATTTGTTATATAATAAAATCACTCCTCTCCCAGTAAAAGGTTTAGGTTTAGAAGGAAGCATTCTTGAGAAAATTGCTCAAAAAGACTTTTTAATCTATACGCCTTATCATACTTATTCATACGTAATCAAGTTTTTAAAAGAAGCGGCTTTAGACCCTTTTGTAAAATCCATACAGATTACGGTATATCGATTGGCCAGTAATTCGCAGGTTGCGGCTGCACTCATAAATGCGGCTAAAAACGGAAAACAAGTAACTGTTCAAATAGAATTACAAGCGCGTTTTGATGAGCAGGCTAATATTGAATATGCCAATCAATTACAGGAAGAAGGTATAAAACTAATATTTGGTATTCCCGGACTAAAAGTACACAGCAAAATATGTCTAATAGAACGTATAGAGGGAAATGGCACCAAACGCTATGGATTTGTTAGTACGGGTAACTTCAATGAGTCTACGGCAAAAATTTATACCGATTATACCTTGTTCACGGCACATGATGCAATACTAAAAGAACTTCAAAAGGTTTTTGGTTTTTTTGAAACCACTTATAAAATAAATAAGTACAAGCACCTCATTGTATCGCCACATTATACCAAAAACGTTTTTACAAAACTTATCGATAATGAAATTGCAAACGCAATTTTGGGTAAAGAAGCATTCATAAAAATCAAGATGAATAGTTTTACTTCTTATAAAATGGTAGATAAGTTATATGAAGCTAGTAGGGCTGGGGTAAAGATACAATTGATTATTAGGGGTATATGTTGTTTGATTCCGGGTGTAGAAGGTATGAGTGAAAATATTGAGGCAATAAGTGTCGTAGATAAGTTTTTAGAGCATCCTCGATTATTCATTTTTGGAAATGATGGCAACCCAAAAGTATATATATCTTCTGCGGATTGGATGACACGGAATTTAGATTATAGAGTAGAAGTCGGTTGCCCAATATATGATGAGGATGTAAAACAGGAGTTATTGGAAACTTTTGAAATTTCCTGGAACGACAATGTCAAGGCACGGGTTTTTTCTTCAAAACAAGATAATGCCTATAAAGATGATGATAAACCCAAAGTGCGGTCACAGTTCGCGTTGTATGATTACTATCAGAAAAAACTTGAGGAGTAGACTAACCGTGAATGGTTTCTTTGTTTCCTAAATTTTTCATGATTTCGGCTTCATAATTCAATAAATCTTGCCATTTTTTATTGACTTCATCCAAGTCGCCATATTTGCGTGCAAACTTTAAAAACATGGTATAGTGGCCAGCCTCGCGTACCATTAATTTATAATAGAATTCAGACAGTTCTTTGTCTTCCAATTCTTCTGATAGCAGTCTAAAACGCTCACAGCTTCGGGCTTCGATTAGGGCGGCATATAACAAACGATGCACCAATTGCGTTGTGCGGCTTCCACCTTTCGGAAAAAACGTCAAAAGCTGAAGCACGTACTCGTCTTTACTGTCTCTGCCCAGCGTTCCGCCGCGTTTTAAAATTAAATCGTGAACCATTTTAAAATGCCCCATTTCTTCTCTCGAAAGCGCAATCATTTCTTGTATAAGATCTGTGTACTCTGGAAAAGAAACAATAAGTGAAATGGCCGTGCTAGCTGCTTTTTGTTCGCAGTAGGCATGATCGGTAAGTATTTCTTGAATGTTCTTTTCAACTATATTTACCCATCGCGGGTCTGTTGGTAGTTTTAAGCCTAACATTTTTTGGTATTTACAAGTCTAAATCGAATTCTTTTCTTAGTAAATCTATTGCCGGATTCTTTTCTTTGAGTTTCGCGTATTTCTCCTCAGGTGTAAAAGCGAACTTTTTGGATGTCTCTTCATTAACAGTAATCTGTAAAGTAATAGTGAAATTATTTAGCTTTTCTTTTAAATAATTTAGCATTAGGCTTTGCTCGCGCTCAACCTCTTTTTTCATGGTAGAATTTGGTAATTCGATCCAAATAGTGGTTTCGTTTCTAAGCTTTGGAATATCGGCATTTAGGTTAGAAGCTAATATCTTTTTTCCCTTATCATCCAATTTTTTAACAAAATCTGCCCAATGGGCTTGCATCTCCTCTTCTAGGAAGGAATCAGTTGGCTTTTCTTCCTCTACTTGGGCATTAGTTTTGGTATTCTGATGCTCTTTTTTAGCTTTTAAACTTGAAATTGAAAGCCCTGAAACTCGGTTAGGTAGATTTTTTAATTCAATTTTGGGTACTGGTGTCTTTTCAATTGTTGTGCTAGCTTTAGCTTGTTCTGCCTCCGCTGATTTTTGGCGCTCTTGCTCATTATTTTCTATTGCCCTAGAAACTTCGTTAGGTTCAGTATGTTTGCTCTCTTGTTTTGCTTCGACCGGTTTGATTATGACCTCTTCAGAAATAGAATAAGACGGGGCTTTCGTATATGCTTGTGTTCTAAAATAAGTTGCAGGAACTATAAAATCAATCTTTTTTTTTTCGTCCTCAAAAGTTAATGACGCCAACTTCATTAACGTTAATTCAATTAGAAGACGTTGATTTTTGCTTGTTCTATAGTTTAAATCACTTTCATTGGCGATGTCCAAAGCTTTGATCAAAAA
>CAYGUZ010000079.1:0-7790 GCA_964353215.1 uncultured Flavobacteriaceae bacterium | reverse complement strand
GGTATAATGGGTCTTTAATAGTACTTAATTGACTAAAATTTATAATATATATTAAACGGTCATTAACTCTTGTTGATCTATCAAAGGTGAAGTTATAATCATCAATGGACTCATTGGTGAAAATATACTCGGGATATTTCATAATATCCACATATAGTGTGTTAAAGGGACCTCCTTGTAGTTTTAGCGCCACAGTATCTAATTTACTGTAATCAGTGCTTTTTCTTGCTCGATATAGCTCAACAGCATCTTTCTTATCAGATGAATAAGGTGTTTTATAAATATTAACGACTGCTTCTGATAATGATACATTCTTCTTCCTTTTCTTAATAGTCTCTCGGTAGAAAGCTGTCATTAGGGTAGGGTCTTCGAAATAGTTTTCACCTTTTTTGTTTAAGGTCTCTCGAAATAGCGCTTTTGCATCTTTCGGAGAATTGATATATACCTCTGATAATTGAAGAGCCGATGTTTTTAGACTGATTTTATTTTTATCTGATTTTAAATCAGAGATTGCTATTTTTTTTGTGGTATATCCAATAAAAGAAAAAAGAACGGTACCACTGCTAACAGATGTTGGTACTTTAAGAAGAAAATTACCTTCGGTATTCGTAATGGTACTAATATTCGTTCCTTCAACAGTGATTGTGGCAAACACCAGAGGGCTGTTATTGTCTATGTCAATTACTTCACCTTCATATTGCTTAAAATCGGCACTATCTTGAAAAGCCGATAAATTAGAAGAAACACCTAAAAATAGCAAAATAAAAAGGCCTTTTATTGCCCTTTGTAGTTCTTGGGTAAGAAGTATGGTTTTCATAAGCTGTGTTTTAATGTAAACGTATATCTAAATTAATGATTTTAAAGAAGATATGGATAACTTGTTTGTTAATATAAATGTATTTGATTTTCAAGTTATTATAGTCTCTCTATGTAGGGTTTAATTACTATTCTAGATTTAAAAAATAAGTCTTTTATTTTGCCTTCTACTATATTTGAGTGACGTCCATAACTAGGGCATCGGGCTTATTTTCATTGATTTCAATGTATTCGCTGGGTACATGGTCATTCCTGCATTTTATCCTTAAAACTTTACCGAACACATAAGATAATTTAAAAAGCCCAAACTACTTTTATATATTTGGGCGAGAACACTATGAGAACTCTAGTATTAGTTTTAGCGATATTCTTAACATTCAATTTTGGTAATTCCCAGATTGAAAAAGATAAGGTTCTGCATTTTGCAGGAGGTGCTTTATTTGGGCTCGCTGGAGCTGGAATCGCAAAGGAATTTTCAATCGGAGACCGCACATGGACATTTGTTGGCGGAGTTGGAGGTGCCTTACTTGTGGGATTAGGTAAAGAGGCCATTGATTCAGGACAGGATGGCAATAGTTGGGATAATAGTGACGTATTGGCAACTGTATTAGGCGGATTCGCAGTTGGTTTGACTATTGATGTTTTTACAAAGAAGAGAAGAAAGAAACAAAGTAAAATAACAATTCTTTACTACCCAAGAGACATTAATCTCCTCTATAAAAATAGTCTGCCAACCCTTACAGAATTGCAATTTTCAACCTCAATATTGTATACAGAATAAGTTTAGATTAAACCTCTAGCCTTAATTTCCAAGTACTTGTTAATCGTATTTATCGTTAGGTTTTCAGGCTTTGTGAGGATAGTTTGTATACCATACTTTCTAAGTTCATTTACAATAAGTTTTTTCTCGTAAATAAATTTTTCGGCAATGGTCTGTTCGAATATCTGCTGCGTACTTTCTGCTTTTTTGTCCGCAAATTCGAGAAGCTCGGTGTTCTCAAAGAAGATAACCACTAGCAAATGTTGTTTCGATATGGCTTGCAAATAGGGCAGCTGCCTGTTTAATGAATCTAAGGTTTCAAAATTGGTATATAATAATATAAGACTCCGCTGATTTAGGTTTCTCTTGATATCTACATATAACCTACTAAAATCACTTTCTACAAAATTGGTTTCTAAATTATATAAGGTTTCTAAAATAAGGTTCATTTGAGAACTTCTACGTTCAGCAGCCACCCTGTTTTCTATGGAATTACTAAACGAAAACATACCGGCTTTGTCATTTTTTTTGAGGGCTATATTACTAATAACCAATGTGGCATTAATGGCATAATCTAAAAGACTCAATCCTTCGAAAGGCATTTTCATCACCCTACCTTTATCGATTACAGAATAGATGGGTTGTGACTTTTCATCTTGAAACTGGTTTACCATCAACTGGCCTTTTTTTGCGGTCGCTTTCCAATTAATGTTCCTAATATCGTCTCCTTGAATGTAATCTTTAATTTGTTCAAACTCCATGGTATGGCCAATACGTCTAATCTTCTTCAATCCATATTCAAAAAGACGATTGGTAAATGCTATCAAATCATATTTGCGCAGTTGTAAAAATGAGGGATAGACAGGAATTTCTTTACTAGTGTCAAAAGTATATTTCTTGCTTAGAAGCCCTAGAGGCGAACTTGCAAAAACATTTAGACTACCGAATGAATACACCCCTCTTTCCGTAGGTCGAACTTTGTAGCTGTAGCTTTTGGCCGATCCGCTCTTGATTTCACTATTTAACCCAAAATCGCGTTGTTGAAATTGAAAAGGAAGCTCATCAATAATTATTACTAATGTTTTGAACAAGTAATTATTCGATAGTTTAATTTCTATTGGATTATCGTCTCCATTGGAAAGTTTATCGGGTAATATTCGTTCGGCATGTATACCTCCCTTTGATAAAAAAAGCAATAAAAAATCAACAAAAATCAGAAGAATAAAGACAAAAAACAAGATACGAAAGGCATTGAGTATGTTTTGAAAAATGAAGGATAGCAAGAAGCCCAATACTAGTGCGGTCAGCACTATAAAAAACCTTCGTTTTAGATAAATACTTTTAAATGCTCTTTTCAATCTATCTTGGTATTTCTATGGTTTCTATTAATTGCTGAACAACTTTTTGGGCGGTAAAACCTTCCATTTCACGTTCAGGGGTCAAAATAATACGATGCGAAAGTATTGGACCGGCCACTTTTTTAATATCGTCGGGGGTTATAAAATCTCTTCCGCTCATAGCTGCTAGTGCCTTTGAGGCATCCATTATAGCTATTGAAGCCCTAGGCGAGGCGCCCAAATACAAATTGGCATTGGTACGTGTACTATTTACGATAGACGCAATGTATTTTAATAGATTGTCTTCTACGATAATCTCTTTAATAACATCTTGATATTCCGCAATCTGTTTTGCTGAAAGTACAGATTTAATTAGTCCTTCAATATTTTTGTTTTTGTGTTCATGTTTATTCTCTAAGATCTGCACTTCTTCCTCAAGAGAGGGGTAGTCCACGTTAATTTTAAAAAGAAAACGGTCTAATTGTGCTTCTGGCAGTCGATATGTACCTTCTTGCTCTACCGGGTTTTGAGTTGCGAACACCAAAAACGGTGGCTGCATATCGTATTCTTGACCATCTATGGTAATTTGTCTTTCTGCCATTGCCTCAAACAAAGCGGCCTGGGTTTTTGCCGGTGCACGGTTAATTTCATCAATTAAAATAATGTTTGAAAAAATGGGACCTTTTTTAAACTCGAATTCAGAGGTTTTTACATTAAAAATGGAAGTTCCTAAAATGTCACTGGGCATTAGGTCGGGGGTGAACTGAATTCGGCTAAAATCTACATTCATCGTTTTCGCCAATAATTTTGCCGTAACGGTTTTGGCGACTCCAGGGACTCCTTCAATTAAAGAGTGACCGTTTGCCAAAATGGATATGATAAGCAATTCTATCATATCTCTTTGACCAATAATTACTTTACCCAACTCACTTTTTACTTTAGCTACCGCTTCTTGTAATTTAGTAAGGTCTACTCTTGAATTAAATTCTAATGGGTTGTCGTTTTGTGTTTTATCTTCCATATTATTTCTTGAATGCGGTTATTTTTTTCGTTAGCGTTATTGCGTCTTGTTCGTTATGTACGGTTTTGTTTTTTAATTGTATGATAAGCTCTAACAACTGTTTTACTTCTTCAATAGGCTTGCCAGATTTTGCAGCTAATTGTTGAATCGTTTTTTCATTCAAAGCAGAAGTATCAATAAAATATCGATTACGTAGTTCGGTCAAAAAGTAGTTCAGCTTTTTTTGAATGAGATTGGTATAATCTTTATTTTGATGGTAAAGTGTACCTACTGTTCGGGCAAATTCTACAGAAGAATTTTCTAATGGTTTTATTATAGGAATAATACGTTGCGCTCTTTTTGCTTTAAAAATCACAAAAAGTAGCAGCCCCACCATGGTTAAGTAGTAAGCCCATTTTAATGCGGTCTGGTTTAAAACGAATCGCATAGGTGAATCGATAACCACCCGCCCTGATTTTTTATAATCATCCCAATACAAAGGGCTATCATCTAAATAAGAAAAAGTGTTTGCCACATAATCTTTATTATCTTTTAAGAGGTAATAATTAGAATAGGCCTCTGGGGTAGTATGAATGAAAAAAGATCCCTCACCAAATTGAGTCTTAATAAAATTAGGCACCGTTAAGATTTCTTTTTTGTTTAAAGCAAGACCATTTTCTTCAACAAACTCAAGGTGACCAAGAACTTTGGTGTTTGCCGTATCAACGGAGGTGAAATAGGTTTTAGAGGCTCCCCTTGAAAAATTGAATTTTGAATGATTAAGTTTTTTATGGGAAAGACTGACAATAACGGTATCCTCTTTAAACGAATATGCAGTGTTCAACTCAATGTTTAAGGTGTCTTTTAAAAAATAACTTACCGAAGATGCAGCGATAAAAACATCATTACCTTTTTGTACGTAATCAAGTAACCTATTTGTTTCTTGTTTATCTAGCTGCATATTGTTATTGATGAGCAGGTAATTTGATTTTATGGTCGTATCTCTTTTAATCATAAAATCATAAATACTTTCTTTTACTGTTTCGACTTCACTGTTGGCGAATAGTTGTGGTAGTTCATTATAAAGTACATAACAACCAAAAGGTATTTTAGATTGTGATGTATACGAGGGTCTCCAATTGATAGGTTTTGGACGTACTACTTCTGTTACTATGATACTTACTAGTACCACAGTTAGAATTATTAGTACGATTTTTGACCGCTTATCCACCCTAATTTGGTATTAAATTATTTAATGCTGCAAACCTTGTTTCGGCGGTTTCATACTTCGTTCTATCTATGGGTTGTTCACCGTACCAGATATAATCGTATAAATAAGATACCTCTTTAAAACCAGATTGTAACTGTTGCTGCTCGATTTCATTTTGATAATCGGTATTGGTCTTATCAAAATGCCATTCAATAATATCGTTTTGAGATAATTTTTTTAGAATCTTTAGAAAATGATATCTAACCGCCAATCTATAGTCTTTTTCATTTATAGCCGCCGCAAGTAATGTGTCTATGTCTAAACTCTCTATATGTTGTTCTGCCAAGTCAATATCAAAAATGGTTTTTGCCTTTCTCGTGAAAATAGAGTTGAATTTTTCATTCACCAGTACTCTTACCAGCAAATAAATAACCAGACCACCCATCAAAAAGTACACAATATACTCTAATACTTTAAGGGCTTCAGGCGAAAGGTTTATTCCAAAAATATCACTTAGGCCTCTACCTATCCATCTTAAAAATCGGCTTAGAAGATTTTGCGATTCTCCAGTTTTAATATCATAATTAAAGTCTTCACCATTATATTTTTTATTTAAATCATCAAAACTTCGCTCATGAAGAGTGGATATAGAATCTATAGCAACAATAGAATCTTTAGCTTCTTGAGAAAAAGCGAAAGCCCCAAGGAATAAAAAAATAAAGAGGGTGGTATAAATTTTCACTATTCGCTTTTTCCGATTTGTTCTATTTTACTTCTGGTATTGCTATTGTATGTTTTTTCATGAAGGGAATAATAGAGTATTCCGTTTACAAATTGCGAAAGACACTGCCCATAAACTGCAATAACTAAAAATAGACAGGTACCCAAAGTATAAATGACCGTTGAAACCACCGATGTCGAGTAATCAACATTATTTTCTACAACATGAAAGGTATAAACCCCTATTAACACACCCGGAATAATAAGAGTAATCATCATTAGGATCCCTATCAGCAAACCGAGAATAAAGTTTACCCCTACCGATTTCCAAAAGTTTTTGGTAACTAAATTCCATCCCTCTCCCAATCCATCTGTCACTCCTTTTTTGTTTTGAAGCATATCATAAAAGGAAACCCCCAACCAAGATGCCAAAAAGAACTGAAGAATATACTGAACAAAAAGACCAACTATTGGTATGAACGCAAATATGATGGAGACTATAAAAAACACAAACCAAATGGGAATCATAAGTAATATGAATACCAGTATATTACCGAATTGACTTTTGGCATAAGCCCAAACTTCTTTTTTATCAAACTCATTGTTTTCGGCACTTTCATATTTTATCATGTAACTACTGGCAAGCGCATAGTTCAAGACCAATACCATGATAAAAATGATAAAAAATAAGATTCCTCCAGCGACCAAATAAATCATATATTTTTCTTCTGACTGAGCTCCAGTGGCGAAATTGTTAGGGGCAGATTCATATGCAATTAGACCAATAAAACCAGAAACCAATAAATAACTGGCAATTAATAGTCCGACTAAAAAAATACCGTTATAACTCAGAAAGACATTAGTAAACTTTTTAATGTTCTGTTTAAAAAAATCAAAGTATGTCGTAATAATATCCCCAAAATCACGATTTACGCGAAGTGGAATGTAATTGTTTGCCATGTATTTTGTTTAGTAATATGGGGTATAGCCCATAGTAAAAGAGTATTAATAGAAGCGAGGTGCCAATAATCAAAAAAGCAAGCCAATTGGGCATTTCGGTATATCGTGTTATAAAGCCCTCAATAAAACCGGCCACAATAAAAAATGGAATTGTGCTCACCACAACCTTTAAACCATCTTTGGCCCCTTTCATAAATGAAACCCGCCTAGAATATGTTTTTGGAAATAGAATACTATTACCCATAATAAGGCCAGCGCAACCGGCAACAATAATTACAGATATTTCAATAGTGCCGTGCAACCAAATTTGTTTATTGGCTTCAAAAAACACCCCTTTTGTATAAAAAAAGGTGATAAAGGCGCCAAGCATTACGCCATTGCTAAATAAGATATAGGCAGTGCCGATACTTGTGATTACACCAAAAGCAAAGGCCAGAAAGGCAACTCGAATATTGTTAATGGTTATTCCTAAAAAAGTACCGATTTCGCTTCCCCCTTTATAGATTGCAGCGGGGTCACCATTTGCTATGTTGTTGAGCGTTTCATTGACATAGGCGTCTCCTAAAATTAGTCTTAGAAAAGTAGCATCATTGATTGCGGATATACTGCCAATTGCTGTAGCAACAATAAAGATTAGAAATGCAACCCCTAATGTTCCTTGATATTGCTTAAAAAACATAGGAAACTCGGTTACCCAAAAATCAAGTATGCGGTTACCACTCTCTTTTTTGTTTTTGTAAATTTTTTGGTGCGCTTGAGAGGCTAAAGCATTTAGATACAATAAAGTTTTGCTTTCTTCGTAATAGGTTTGGGCATATGCCAAATCGTTTGTGAGTTGAATGTACCCATCGGCCAGTTCATCAGGGTCGGTATTGGAGTTAAGATTGATAGCCTTTTCAAATGCTATCCATTTTTCCTTATTTTGCTTCACAAAAGCGGCTTCGCGCATAAATTGTATTTACCTAGATAAATTTAATACTTAATGAG
>CAYGUZ010000078.1:0-7840 GCA_964353215.1 uncultured Flavobacteriaceae bacterium | reverse complement strand
TTTAGTCTGAATGAAAGCGGCATTTTTGAGCGCCAACTCTAAATAACTTTCATCTCCAAGATAACGATACGCATCTACCAAACCTTGAAGCATTAACCCGTTCCAAGAGGTTAAAATCTTATCATCTAATCGTGGTTTCTCACGTTTAGAGCGTTCTTGTTTCAAAATACTTAAACTAGTGTCAATCTTTTCTTTTAACGAGTTTACAGGAATATTGTGTTTTTTGGCAATATCCTCATTAGATTTATCTCGTATCAAAACATAATTTTCTTCCCATTGGCCATAAGAATTGATGTTGAAATAGTCTTTAAAGACTTCAAAATCGGCTTTTAGTAAGGTCTGGAGTTCTTCTGACGTCCAAACATAGTAGGCACCTTCTTCCAATTCATTGTTTTCGTCTAAACTGTCGGCATCTAAAGATGAATAAAATCCGCCATTTTCATCGGCCAATTCTTCCAGTACAAAAGCTATACTTTTTTCGGCTGTTTTCTTGTAGAGTTCATTTTTTGTTACCGCATAAGCTTTTGAATACAAGCTGATCAATTGTCCATTGTCATAGAGCATTTTTTCGAAATGTGGAACATGCCATTTGGTGTCTACGGAATAGCGCGAAAATCCGCCGCCTACATGGTCAAAAACACCGCCATACGCCATTCTTGTCAAGGTGGTATTTACATATTCGAGAATCTTTTCATCTTTTTGTGAAGTACCATAATGCAACAAGAAATCAATATTATTGGGCATCATGAACTTAGGTGCTCTTTTATAACCCCCTAAAAATGTGTCAAAATACGTTGCCCAATTCTCTACTGCGCTACTAAGCTGTTCGAGTGAGTAGAAAGCGGTTTCTTCTTTGTTTTCAACAAGATTTATGGCTTTTATGCCTCTTTCTAGATCATCTGCATAACCCAATATTTTATCAGGATCTGTTTTGTACAGTTCTATGAGCTGTTCTAATGATTTCACCCAATTATCCTTAGGGAGATAAGTTGCGCCCCAAAATGGCCTTCCATCCGGTAATGCTACTATATTGAGAGGCCAACCTCCGTTACCCGTCATCATTTGAATAGCGTCCATATATATCTGGTCTACATCTGGCCGTTCTTCTCTATCAATCTTTATAGTAATGAAATTTTCGTTCATTATTTTTGCAACCTCCTCATCTTCAAAGCATTCATGTTCCATTACATGGCACCAGTGGCAGGCTGCATATCCAATACTAATCAATAAAGGTTTGTTTTCTTCTTTGGCTCTTTTTAACACCTCTGGGTGCCAAGCTTGCCAATTTACCGGGTTGTGTGCATGTTGCAGTAAATAAGGACTAGTTTCATTGATTAGGGCATTGGTGTATTTATGACTCATTTCTTCTTTTTTTTGGGCGCACCCGTTCAATAAAAATGAAACAACTAAAACTATAAGAGAAACTCTTTGCATACTCACTTTTTGACATAAAAAAAGCGCCCAAATATGGGCGCCATTAATTTCTAATACAAATTACTTTACTTCGAAAGTAATTTTGACATTAACACGATAGTCATCGATTTTGCCATCATTTACCGTCGCGCTCTGTTCGTTTAAATACACTGAGCGAATATTTTTTACAGATTTAGATGCCTGCGCCACCGCTTTTGCAGTTGCATCTTCCCAACCTTTGTCAGAATTCGCTAAAACCTCTATTACTTTTAAAATTGCCATAATTAATGTGTTTTAATTTGTCTCAATTTAATAAATAAAAGAGAAGAACCTGCTTAAAGAGAACTAAAAATCATCCGTTAAGGGCAACTACTTCGTTTATCTTATCGCCCATCATGTTTTTTAACATGGTTTCGATGCCATTTTTAAGGGTGAATGTTGATGACGGGCAACCACTGCAGGCCCCTTGTAGTATAACATTTACGGTTTTGCTTTCCTTCTCATAAGATTGAAAAAGAATATTGCCCCCATCACTTGCCACGGCAGGTTTTACATACTCTTCTAAAATGTCTATAATTTGCTGAGAGGTATTGTCGTAAGTTGTTTTCGCCGTTGTTTCCGATGTTTTTTCGGCTTCTTTAGCTAAAGCACCTTCTGAAACTACCTCTTTATTGTCAGCAAGGTACTCACGGATAAATTCGCGAAGTTCCATAGATATTTCATTCCAATCCGCTACTTCATATTTGGTAATCGAAACATAATTTTTGTCTATAAAAACTTCTTTTACATAAGGGAAGTGAAAAAGTTGCTTTGCCAACTCTGAATCTTTTGCCTCGTCTATATTTTTAAATTCAAAAATTGCCGGTACGATTACCTTGTTGGCAACATACTTCATAACTGCAGGGTTTGGCGTAACCTCTGCGTATACCGTTACCGCTGCTTTTTTAGAGGTCTCTTCTTCTAGAACAACGGGTTCATCGGCATTTAAGTAGTCCACCAATTGCTGCGCTACTTCATCTTTTACATCGTTCCATTCCACAATGTCAAAACGCTCCATGGCTATAAAATTACCAGAAATGTATACGGTTTTTATAAAAGGAAGATAAAAGAGTTGTTGCGCTAATGGTGAATTTTTGGCTTCATCTATATTTTTAAACTCATAATTCTGCTTTACTAAAAAATGATTGGCCTCAAACTTTAAAATTGCAGGGTTATTCGTTTCTATTACCGTAATATTGTATTCTTTCATTGCAAAAATTTGAACAAAAGTACAAAGTAAAAACCACGCAGAAAATATATAATATTGTGGTTTTAATAGCGTTATTTATATGATTAATTATCTAGCAACAGAACACTTAGCCCCGAACATTTTATGAAACGTCTGCTACCGCTCATACTTTTTACATTATTTTTTTGCTCTAAATCGTGGTCTCAAGAGGGTATTCCTGTGTACTTCGATTACCTATCTGATAATTATTATTTGGTATATCCGTCGATGGCGGGTATTGGCGAGGGTGGAAAAATACGGCTTACGGCACGTAAACAATGGTTTGATGTTGAGAACGCACCGAGCCTGCAAACTTTTAATGCAAATTTTAGGGTAGGTCAGAACAGTGGAATAGGGGGCATTCTTTTTAATGATGCCAATGGATTTCATTCTCAGTCAGGTTTTAAGGCGACCTATGCCCATCATTTACAGTTGGGCGGAGATTTTAGAACATTAAATCAGTTGTCTTTTGGTTTGAGTGGAACAATATTGCTTAGTAGTTTAGATGAAACCGAATTTAGGTCTGTGAATCCGGATCCGGCAGTTACAGGGGTCAAAACAACTGCAAGTTATTATAACGTGGACTTAGGAATGTCGTATAATTATTTTGAGTTTTATGCTCATTTTGCCGTGCAAAATGTGCTTGCATCTCAACGAAATTTGTATCGAATAGGCAGGGCAGATCCTGACAATGTACCCGTTATCGATAACCTGAGAAGATACCTGATATCTGCAGGTTACGTATTCGGAAAAGGAAGAACTAGGCTTGAGCCTTCAGTGCTTTTTCAACTTACCGAATTTACAGAAGAAAAAACGGTAGATATCAATGCAAAGGCCTATCGCGATATAGGCGATGATACCGTAATCTGGGGTGGTCTCTCTTACAGGAGGAGTTTTGACGGCGCTCAGTTTATTCAGAACGGTACTTTTGGAGAACAGCGTTTGCAGTTATTTACACCGATTGTAGGGGTAAACTATAAAAACTTTATGTTCTCTTATAACTATTCGTATCAATCGGGCGATATACGATTTGATAGTGGCGGTTTTCATCAGATCACACTTGGCTATGATATTGGTCAGAGTAATGAAAAACGTTACGATTGTTACTGCCCGGCTGCTAATAACTAAAAAAGACCATCTTTTTAGATAGGCCTTTTGATTAATTGCAAGCTGCTTACTTTTTATCCCATTTGTAATTTTTCTTGGCAGCTTGAGTCTTAATTGCCCTTAAAAGTGCACTTTCAAGTTCACCCTTTTCTTCTTTCTGATTTTTAGCGATATAAGCTTCTCGTTTTTTGTTCAATTCTTGAATTTCACTTTGAATCTTAGCACGTTCAACTTTTTTATCATCAATGTATTTTTCGATTTCTTTTACCGATTTTGTTTGTAGTTCTTTGGGTAAATCTTCCTTTTTGAGTGCTGACACTTCAAATTCTTTGTCTGCGGCTGCATCTACCAGATCCCAACTGGCATTATTGTAAAGTTTTGAACTCTTGCTCACCGCTCTTTTTAGGGCCACGCCTTCATTCATTTCATAGGCGTTTACATCTTGCTCTGCCTGTACTGCGATTTTTCTTGCTCCTGCATAACCATAACTAACATACGTTTTGTTCAATTTTGAATTTAATTGAATAATAATATCGTCATATGGTGTAGCAACGTGTACTACCTGACGATTATGGTCAATTGCCATATATTCACCTCCAGTTAACTCGGCGCCATTTTTCCATTTGCTGCCCACGCCTTGATCGTAGTTGCCACAAAATATGGTATTAACGATGACGTCTTTTTCTTTGGCTTGTGAAGTGGCATCTTTATAGTCAAGCTTACCTTGTGTAAAAGGCTCATTACCGGCAATAAATATCATTTTAAGGTCATCTGCATTCTTGCCCCAATCCAATTGCTTTAATGAATTGTTTATTACCTGTCCACAAAATTCTTCTCCGCCGTTAGTGGTAAGCGAGAATAGTTTTTCAGATATTTCATCTAAGTCACTGCTAAAACCGATTACCTGTCTGATATATCCTTCTCGTGCCGAAATATCATCATTACCATATTCGTACAAAGCGATTTGTAAACTTGGTCTCGCTTCATTGCCACATTTGGCATAAGTAAACTCGTTTACGATGTCCCAAAGTTGTGCTTTTGCTTGATTTATAAGTCCGTCCATGCTATTACTTGTATCTAAAAGCAATGCTATTTTTACATACTGTTTTGCAGGTTTCTCGTCTTCTGTAAGTATCGCTTGGGCTATCAAAGGTTCATTTTTTGTATTCTCTACTTTTAAATTGCAACCATGTACCGTGCTCATCGACAGCGCAAAAACCCCTATAGCTAATGTGTGATTTAGTTTTTTCATTGTGCTTTATTTTTTAATTTCTGCAGTAAAACTAGACCCACAGCAGGTAAAGAAAAATTTAGAATGAGTAAACGCGACTTTTTAATGCGTGAGTTGGCCCACTAGTCTCGTAAAGCACTTTTTTAGGCCTTGTTTTATGGGGTTTTAAAGGATTTAGTATTTTTTTTAGCCATTGAAATCAACTAAGTTTACCTTGATTATTTAAAAATGTTCAAGAAGACTTATATCATATTATTTTTAGTGCTAACCGCGACTGGTGCTCTTGCACAGGTGCAACAACGCGCTAACGTCACTTTTGAATTAAAAGGAACCGTTAGGGGTAAAGAAGACTTCACACCAATATCTGGCGTACAAGTATCTACGGATAAAGGAAGTTATGCGACTACAAATGCGCTAGGTGAATTTAAGATTAGAGCTGGTGTCGGAGATTTGCTGATTTTTGAAAGCACTGAGTTTGAAACGGTGCGCCATCGTATCACTTCTGATGAAGACATCAGTGTTCAGGTCAAAGATTATACATCAAATTCTAAAAGTACTGTGCAGGGTTCGAGGTCCGGATCGAATTATGCCTCATATTTAGACTCTGCTGAACATTATAAAAAAATCGATATTGAAAAAAGTATTGATTTTGTAGCACAGTCTATTTCAGCTTTGGGTAATAATCCAAATAAAACTGCACTTGCCAAATCGCTACGTTCCCTTGGTGAAATCTACATGTATCATAAACAATATGACTTGGCGATTACCAACTTTAAAGATGCCCAAAAAGCGCATAAAAATACCAAGACATCTTTAGGTCTGGCCGAGGCTTACATTAAAACAGGTGAGTTCGAGAAAGCAAATGAGGTGTTGCAGCCCCTATTGAAAATTCGCAAGATGATTCCGTACCAACGTATACAATTGTATGAAGAGTTAGGCGATAGTCATAAAGGTTTAGGGGAAACCAGTAAGGCCTTGAAGTTTTATAAAGAGGGCTTAAAAATTGCGCAAAAGAATCAAGTTTCTCCTAAGGTTACGGATTTAAATTCTAAAATTGCCGATACGTATGCTATGGCCAATCGCGAGATTGAGGCAGAAGGGTATTTTAATAATTCATTGAAACTCTCAAAACAGGAAACGCCGGCCAGAGCCATTCAAGAGAACGAAAAAGTAGCTGACTTTTACAACAGGTCAAATCGGTACGGAGATGAGATTCAGCTCAGGAAGAAAAGTCTGAATGAGTTACAGCAGTTGCCTAAAAAGGCCGTAGTAAAAAATAAAGGTCTTGTAGATGCCGATTCTATAACCTCGCAACGTATCAACTATAAAATAGCCAATGCTTATATCGCGCAAGAGAAATTAGATGAGGCAATACCTTATTTAGAAAAAAGTATTGTTGAAGCAGATAGTGAAGATGATTTAATAGTTCAAAAAGATGCAACTAGAAAGTTATCCGAAGTTTTCGAATTTAAAGGTGATTTTGCCAAAGCATATAACACCTACCAAAATTATGTCGCTTTGGTAGATACCCTATATATAAGAAAAGAACAAGAGATAGCGCGTGCAGCAAGGCTCAACCGCGAAATTGCGACAAAACAAAACCGTATTTCAAGCTTAGAGCAAGAGCGAGAACTCTCGCAAAGCAAATACAGCCTTGCCTTGACCGAGCAACAATTGTTCGAAGAGAACAACAAAAGGCAAAAGTGGATTATCTATTCTCTTTTACTGGGTATGCTGCTCTTTGCCTTGGCGGCATTCTTTTATTACCGAAGTAACAGGCAGCAAAAATTGGCAAACAACTTGCTGGCCTTAAAATCGTTGCGATCTCAAATGAATCCGCATTTTATTTTTAATGCCCTAAACTCGGTCAATAATTATATCGCCAAGAGTGATGAGCGAAATGCTAATCGATTTTTAAGTGATTTTTCGGTATTGATGCGTACCGTTTTAGAGAATTCAGAAGAAGATTTTATTCCCTTGGCAAAAGAGTTGGAGTTGTTAGAACTCTATGTTAAGCTAGAGCATTCACGTTTTCCTGATAAATTCGATTATGAGGTCAATATTGAAAAAGATATCGATATAAATTCTTTTGATATCCCACCGATGCTATTGCAACCTTATATTGAAAATGCTATTTGGCATGGTTTGCGATACAAAGAGGAAAAAGGATTCTTAAAAATCAATGTCGCCCAATTGACCAATGAATTGCTTCAAATAGAAATTTTAGATAATGGTATCGGTAGAAAAAAATCGGCAGCTTTGAAGACCGAAAATCAGAAAAAGCAAAAGTCGAAAGGTATGGGGAACATTAAAAAACGTATTGCCATTTTAAACGATATGTATAAGAACAAGGTAGCGGTATCCATTTCTGATTTGCAGGAAGATAAAACAGGTACAAAAGTAATCTTAAAGCTCAAAAAAGACTGATGCAACTAAAAGCAATTATTGTAGAAGACGAGGCAAATAGTAGAGAAATTCTAAGAAATTACCTAAGTAAGTACTGTAAAAATGTGCAACTTAAAGGTGAGGCTGCAACTATTAAAGAAGGCCTTGAATTAATAGAACTCCATAAACCTGATTTGGTTTTTCTGGATGTTGAAATGCCTTTTGGTAATGCTTTCGATTTACTAGATCAGGTTTCCGATAGAACTTTTGAGACGGTTTTTGTAACCGCTTATAATCAATATGCCATGGATGCATTGAACAATCATGCGGCATATTACTTGATGAAGCCTATTAATATTGATGAGTTGGTTAAGGCGGTCGACTACGTCGTTGAAATAAAGGAAAGAGAGAATGCACTTGAGGGCAAGGTGCTGCAA
>CAYGUZ010000077.1:0-7865 GCA_964353215.1 uncultured Flavobacteriaceae bacterium | reverse complement strand
GTATTCTACTTTTTCGTTCTTAAAAAACAGTGCAAAAAGCACTAATACGCCAAGCGCAAATATTGCTGGGAACGTCCAAATATTTTCCCAGTTGTGTACATTTTCAGAAATTAAGTAGTTGTCCGTTATCTTGCCGGCCACCCAAAAACCGACCAACATACCCACACCGTAAGTGGCTAAAGTAATAAGTCCTTGTGCAGCACTTTTATATCTTTCTCCTGCTTTGGTATCGGTATAAATTTGACCCGACACAAAAAAGAAATCATAACAAATACCATGTAAAGCTATACCTATAATGAGCATAAACGCCAAATCACCAGCGTCACCGTATGCAAATAACAAATAGCGGAATAACCAAGCGACCATTCCGAACAAGATGGTTTTTTTAAATCCGAACTTTTTAAAGAAAAAAGGCAATAGCAGCATAAATAACACTTCAGAAATTTGACCTATCGACATTTTAGCTGCCGGATTTGAAACCCCTATCTCACCTAAAAACTGACCCGCATGTTGATAGTAAAAAGCCAGGGGAATACATATTAATACTGATGCAAGAAAGAAAATCAAAAAGTTTCGGTCTTTCAATAATTTTAAAGCATCAAGACCAATGATATCACTAAATGATATTTTCTCGTCTTTACCGACTTTTGGCGCGGTCTTGGGCAATGTAAAACTAAATATCCCTAAAACCGCCGACGCTACGCCAACCATTAAAAATGTGTTTCTAAGCAGTCCTTGTTGTACGCCTTGCTCACTATCCCATCCCAGAAAACTTATTGTGAGTCCCGCAATAATCCATCCGATAGTACCGAAAACACGAACAAAAGAAAACTCTTTAGCAGGGTCTTTCATTTGATTGAAAGAAACAGAATTAACCAAAGCCAATGTTGGCATATAGGCAATCATATAACCTAACACATAAGGATAGAATATCGAAAAATCTTCTGCGTTCGCCAGCTGGTACATTAAAAAAGCCCCTATCAAATGAAGCACCCCTAAAATACGTTCTGCATTGAAAAAACGGTCCGCAATCAAACCAATAAAAAATGGTGCTATTATTGCTCCCCATGATTGTGTCGAATATGCTTGGGCTATATCACCTCCACTAGCTTCTAAAGAATTGGGCAAGTAAATACCCATGGTAACGAACCAGCCTCCCCAGATAAAAAATTCTAGGAACATCATTAAAGACAGTTGAAATTTGGTTTTAAAATTCATATCAAAATTTAGTTGGTTTGGTTATCGTTTATATGAAATATAATCTAGATTGCCCGGCTCTATATTATTTGTTCTAAAATTGGCTAAAATTTGACCTCGATGGTGCGTTGAATGATTAATAATGTGAAACAAAACATCTTTTAGTTCATTAGCAAAAACACGTCCTTCGGTTGTTTCATAATCTACACGTTTCTCAAAATCATCGCTATTGGTGATAATCTCGAATGTAGTACGTTGATTTTCATAATGAATATCTTGCCATGCATTCAAAGAATGTATCTGCCAAACATCGTATTTATGCTCTTTACCCAATAAACGCATATTCCAAATATGGTGTGCGTTAAGAACATGGCTAAAAAGAGTTACTGTTTGTTCTGGAACTTCATTAAGTGCAGAACACTTCTCTATTAAATTCTTGTTACAGTAAAAATTATAATCGAATAGTTGGTTAAATAGTGATTTCATATTTGAAAACTGAAACTAAATAAGTTGTCCGGCTACCTTTATTAATAGATCTTTAGTTGCTATAATTCCCTCTTCTTCACTTAAGGCATCACCTTCATATTCTACCCCAACAAAACCTTTGTATCCTGCTTGTTTTACTATCTGCATCATTTTTACATAATCGATTTTGATTTCATTTCCATTCTCATCAAAATCATACGTTTTGGCACTTACCGCTTTAGCGTAAGGCATAAGCTCTTTTACGCCTTGGTATATATCATATTCTTCGATACAAGCAGAGTCGTGGTAACCCCCAGATTCTCGCTTAATACAGAAATTGCCAAAGTCTGGCAACGTACCACAATTATCTAAATTTACCTTTTGCATAACTTCAGCCAGCCATAAAGCGTTAGAAGAAGGTCCACCATGATTCTCTACAATAATGTTAACATTTTTATCTTTGGCATAAGTCGCAAGTTGGGTCAGCCCATCGACCGAAGCTTCAATCCAAGGTTCTGGCTCCATTGTCCCTTGCAGGTTCACACGAATCGAATGACAGCCCATAGCGGCAGCCGCATCGACCCATTTATAATGATTTTTAACGGCCAGTGTTCGTTCATCTGCGTCAATTGCCGCTAGCGGGCCTTCATGATCAATCATGATCAAAAGATTCTTTAAACCATGTTTTTTTGCCTCAAGATTACTCTTATCGACAAAATTTTGCATGGCCTCGACCGAATAACTTTCAGCCTCAAGTTCATTTCTATATAACTGGCTGACGTACTCCAAGCCTTTGAACCCCCAAGACTTTGCTTTTTCAGCAAAAAGATATGGATCTAGACCTTCTTCCCTAATCATTCTATGAATAGACCATTGGGCCAATGACAATTGAAAAAAGGGATTTTTTTCCGAAACTTTTACCGGTTTTTCAGTAGCACTATCTTTAGTTTCTTTTGAAGATTGTTTGCACGCATGAATTCCTAACAATGAAAAAACAAGACCTGCTTTGGCCCCATTCTCAATAAAACTTCTTCGTTTCATAGTGGTGATTTAAAACGCTAATGCCTATCAAATTAGGATTTACTACAACGTTATAGTGCTAATTTCCCAATAAACATAGCGATTAAATGTAGAAAATTAATTTAATATTTAATACTTTTAAAGGATAAACAATGAAGAATACATGGGTAAATTCTATTACAATGATGAACAAGAATCGTATGATGCGATTGTTGTCGGAACTGGCATAAGCGGGGGTTGGGCCGCCAAAGAATTGTGTGAAAATGGTTTAAAGACATTGGTGCTAGAGCGTGGCCCTATGGTAAAACACCGCGAAGACTACCCAACCGCCAATATGGACCCTTGGGATTTTCCGCATAATGGAGAACCCACACGTGAAGATGTGGCCAAACAAGAAAAACAGAATCGAACAGGATATACTACTAAAGCGGCCTCAAAACACTGGTTCGTGAATGACCTTGAACACCCGTACAACGAAACCAAGCGTTTTGATTGGATGCGGGGCTACCATGTTGGTGGGCGTTCTATTATGTGGGGTAGGCACAGCTACAGATTTAGTGATATTGATTTTGAAGCCAATAAAAAAGAAGGCATTGCTGTAGATTGGCCTGTACGCTATAAAGACATAGCTCCCTGGTATGATAAGGTGGAGTCTTATATTGGCATTTCTGGTGAACCTTTGGGATTGCCCCAACTACCAGATGGACAATTTACACCAATGATGCCCTTAAACTGTGTTGAAGACCATGTACGCAGTAAAGTGGCCGAGCACTTTGACGGAAGAGTAATAACTGCAGGCCGTGTCGCCCATATCACAGGAGACAAAAAGTTTGAAGGGGATGGCCGTTCTAAATGTCAATTCCGTAATAGATGTATCAGAGGCTGCCCTTTCGGAGCATATTTTAGTAGTGTTTCTTCTACGCTACCTGCTGCAGAAGCGACCGGAAACATGACCCTTAGACCAGATTCAATTGTGCATGAGGTCATTTATGACCCAAACACCAAAAAGGCTACCGGGGTAAAAGTTATTGATCGAGAGACCAAAGAAACCTATGAGTTTAAAGCAAAAGTAATTTTTCTATGCGCTTCTGCCGTTTCATCTACCTCTATACTCATGCAATCTAAATCTGACCGTTTTGAAAACGGACTTGGAAATGATTCTGGAGAACTTGGCCACAACATCATGGACCATCATTTTAAAGCTGGTGCCAGAGGTAAAATAGATGGTTTCGATGATAAATATTACAAGGGAAGAAAACCAAATGGCATCTACGTTCCTAGATTTAGAAATGTTGGTAACAATACCATGAAAGACTTTACTAGAGGTTATGGATACCAAGGTGGCGCCGGTAGGGGCGATTACGAAGAAATGGTTGCGGAAGCCAATTTTGGAAAAGCCTATAAGGATGCTATTTTAACACCTGGGGGATGGAATATGAATATGTTAGGCTTTGGTGAAATTCTTCCTTATCATGAGAATAAAATGACCTTAGACTATGAAAAACTAGATCAGTGGGGTCTACCAACAGTGACTTTTGATGCCGAGATCAGACAAAATGAGTTGAATATGCGAAAAGATATGATCGATCAAGCGGCTCAAATGCTTGAAAAATCTGGAGCGCGAGAAATAGAAGGTTACGATGATACCTATGCAATTGGTCTTGGCATACATGAAATGGGTACGGCTAGAATGGGCAGCAATCCTAAAACATCTGTTGTAAACGAATATAATCAAGTACATGCCTGTAAAAATGTATATGTAACCGATGGGGCTTTTATGACTTCTGCGGCATGCGTAAATCCTTCATTAACCTATATGGCCTTTACGGCAAGAGCAGCGAATCATGCAGCACAGGAACTTAAAAAAGGAAACATCTAATGGAAAGAAGATCAGCACTTAAAAATATGGGTATGGTATTCGGCTATGCCGTTGCCACCCCAACTTTATTAGGACTCGTACAAAGTTGTAAAGACAAGGCTCCATTTGCCGAATGGGCGCCCAGTTATTTTGACAAGGATAAAGGTTATGCCCTAGCCCACATAGTTGATGTTATTCTTCCAAAAACGGATACGCCTTCTGCTACAGAGGTTAATGTACACGTATTTATTGATGAATTTGCCAAAGAAGTACTTCCTGAAGAGCAACAAGCATTCATGAAGGTATTAATGGATAAATTCATGAACAAGGTAGTGACAGATGCGGGAAAGGATAGTTTAGCCGACCTTGAAGGAGCAGACTTTGAACCTGCTTTAAACAAGTATTTGGCAAAAAGATCAGAAGAAGAAGAAAAAGCACACCAAGAAGCTATTGAAGATTATATGAAAGCCATAGAAGCTGGAGAATCTGCTACGCTAGATGAAGATGTTGCTTGCTTTGAGTTTGCGGGTAACGTTAGGGGAATGGCAACTTGGGCCTATAAATCATCTGAGTATGTAGGTGAGGAAGTTCTTGCGTACTTACCCCTACCAGGCGAATATGTTGCCTGTGGAGATATAGATGAATTGACACAAGGTAGGGCCTGGTCGTTGTAATCAAAACAAGGAAATCACTAAAAAGCCCCTTTCTAAAGATAGAAAGGGGCTTTTTGTTTTAAAATACTAAATCTTCGTTAATGGTGTAAGGTTTTCAATTTTAGTACGTTTATATGTAATAAGTTACAATTTCTACAACGTTTTCGTAATCTAAAAAGGATTTTGAATCGTACTTACAATAAGCGTACATTTAAATGGACAAGTATTTAATTTTTTTTGGTAATCTATTTGGGCATGTTAGCATTATCTGCTGTGGCCTTTAGATTATTTGTTAGAAAGTAAAGTCTCTCTCCTCTATAAGGAAAACGCCCCAGGAAACTTATTCTATGCGGTAAGCTCACCCAGGGCATTTATCAAATAAACACTATCGCACTATGATCCGCACATGAGGCAATCGTCGTCTGCTTGACCTTCTTTTGCCCGTGCGATCATCTCTTTCATTTCAGCTGCTGTCATTGGCTGAATGTCAACTTCTTGTTGTATAGCTGGAGTAGGGTTCACTTTAATGTTCTGCACTGCCTTAGGGTCTGCGGCTATTACTTCCGCTTCGGCAGCGACACTTACTGGCACTTCTTTCTTCTTGGTATTGTCCAATGTGAACTTAATAGCATCCACTGCAGCTTTCGTTCTTAAATAGTACATTCCTGTTTTTAAACCGCTCTTCCAAGCATAAAAATGCATTGAAGTTAGTTTTGAGTAATTCGCATTTTCCATAAACAAGTTTAAGGACTGGCTCTGGTCAATAAAGTAACCTCTGTGTCTAGACATATCAATAATGTCTTTCATACTCAGCTCCCAAACAGTTTTGTACAGCTCTCTAATCTCTTGTGGTATTGTTTCTATATGCTGAATAGAACCGTTTGCGCGCATGAGTTCTTGCTTCATATTCTCATTCCAGAGACCTAGATTAACCAAGTCTTCTAAAAGGTGCTTGTTCACTACGATAAACTCTCCAGAAAGTACTCTTCGCGTGTAAATATTGGACGTATATGGCTCAAAACACTCATTATTACCTAGTATTTGCGAGGTAGATGCGGTAGGCATAGGTGCTACTAAGAGCGAATTTCGAACACCGTTCTTTTTAACTTCTTTGCGAAGTTTGGCCCAATCCCAACGGCCAGAAAGCTCTTCGTCTTTGATACCCCAAAGGTTATGTTGAAAATCACCATCAGAAATCGGAGAACCCTCATAAGAAGAATATGCTCCCTCTTCTTTGGCCAACTCCATAGAAGCGGTAACCGCCGCAAAGTATAAAGTCTCAAATATCTCTTGATTCAATTTCTTTGCTTCATCACTCGTAAATGGCATGCGCAACATGATAAAAGCATCCGCTAGACCCTGAACGCCTAAACCAATGGGTCTATGGCGCATATTCGAGTTTTCAGCCTCTTTAACAGGGTAGTAGTTTCTATCTATAACCTTGTTCAAGTTTTTGGTAACCCTTTTCGTAACCTTAAATAATTCTTTGTGGTCAAAAGCCCCATTTTTAACAAACATTGGCAAAGCGATCGATGCCAGATTACAAACAGCAACCTCATCTGGGGATGTATACTCTAAAATCTCCGTACAAAGGTTAGAAGAACGTATTGTACCCAAGTTCTTTTGGTTACTCTTACGGTTGGCAGCATCTTTATACAGCATGTACGGTGTACCCGTTTCAATTTGAGATTCAAGAATCTTTTCCCAAAGCTCGCGAGCTTTCACCGTCTTTCTGCCTTTACCTTCAGCCTCATATTTTGTATAGAGTTTCTCAAATTCTTCACTATGATTGGTGAAAAGACCCGGACATTCATTAGGGCACATTAAAGTCCATTCTTCATTGGCCTCAACACGTTTCATAAATAAATCCGATATCCACATGGCATAGAACAAGTCGCGCGCACGCATCTCTTCTTTACCGTGGTTCTTTTTCAAATCTAGAAAGTCATAAATATCTGCATGCCATGGTTCCATATAAATGGCAAAGCTGCCTTTACGTTTTCCGCCACCTTGATCTACATAACGTGCCGTATCGTTAAATACTTTTAGCATTGGCACAATTCCGTTCGATGTACCGTTTGTACCACCAATGTACGATCCCCTTGCGCGTACGTTATGGATAGATAAACCGATACCTCCCGCCGATTGCGAAATCTTTGCGGTTTGTTTTAAGGTATCATATATGCCATCAATACTATCTTCTTTCATTGCCAATAAAAAGCAAGAAGACATTTGCGGTTTTGGTGTTCCGGAGTTGAATAAGGTTGGTGTCGCATGTGTAAAGTACTTCTTTGACATCAACTCATACGTTTCTATGGCAGCATCTAAATCATCAACATGAATACCTACCGAAACACGCATTAGCATATGCTGTGGACGCTCAGCGATTTGACCATTAACTTTCAACAAGTAAGAACGCTCCAATGTTTTAAAACCGAAGTAATCGTAGCCAAAATCACGGTTATAGATTATAGTAGAGTCTAACTTTTCAGCATTTTCAGAAATCACCTTATAAACTTCATCTGAAAGCAAGGGCGCTTTTTTTCCGGTTCTAGGATTTACATATTCATATAAATCTTTCATCGTCTCTGAAAAAGACTTTTTCGTATTCTTATGTAAATTCGAAACGGATATTCTAGCAGCCAGTTTTGCATAGTCAGGATGTGTAGTAG
>CAYGUZ010000076.1:0-7959 GCA_964353215.1 uncultured Flavobacteriaceae bacterium | reverse complement strand
CATTGAAGATTTGAAGCAAATTATAGCTTAATGCAAAAATTTGATGTAATCATAATAGGTGGAGGCCCTATTGGCATAGCTTGCGGGCTGAAAGCCAAAAAAACTGGACTCTCTTATCTTATTATTGAAAAAGGGCCTATTGTAAATTCCCTCTTCAACTACCCCATAAATATGCAGTTTTTTTCCTCTTCGGAAAAGTTGGAGATTGATGAGATTCCGTTTATAAGCAAAGAAGCAAAACCCAAACGTAACGAGGCTCTAGAATACTATCGCAGAATAGTAACTTCAAATAAATTGGCAATTCATCTTTTTGAAGAAGTAGAACGAGTCGAACAACGAGATAAAAAATTTATTGTAGAAACTTCTAAATCTACTTACAAGGCTTCAAATGTTATAGTGGCCACCGGGTTTTACGATTTGCCCAACAAAATTAATGTGCCTGGCGAAGACCTAGCAAAGGTGTCGCATTATTATAAAGACCCCCATTTTTATGCTAGTCAAAAACTTGCAGTAATCGGAGCTAGTAATTCTGCTATTGATGCTGCCTTGGAATGCTACAGAAAAGGGGCCGAAGTAACCTTGATCATTAGAGGCCCAGAAGTTGGAAAACGCGTTAAATATTGGGTTAGACCTGATATCCTTAACCGCATTGAAGAAGGTAGCATTAAGGTCTATTATGATGCAACCGTAAATGAAATTCGAGAAAACAATCTTGACATTAATACAAGTGAAGGCCTGGTTACCATACCAAATGACTTTGTTCTTGCCCTTACAGGCTACATGCCCAATTTTGAATTTCTTGAACGATTAGGTATTCAACTTTCCAATGATGAAAAGCTATTACCAACATATAACCCAGATACTATGGAATCGAATATTGAAGGGCTTTACTTGGCCGGTGTCATTTGCGGAGGTATGGAAACCCATAAGTGGTTTATAGAGAACTCCAGGGTTCACGCCACTATGATTATGAACAACATAATTTCATCTAATACCAAGTAAAATGATTTTTAAAGTATCTAGCATTTAAAAGCTCCTACCTATTAGAACACCCCTGTTTCAATTTAATTTAGACCTATAAACTTCACTATTTTTAATATACGCTCCAATGGTTGCTGGATTCATATAACGTTGATTTACTTCTAGTTTATTTCCAACGGATAATTCTTTTGAAGCTCCTTTCCATTCTGTTATGTTAAGGGCCTTGCGTACAAAAATACTCCAATCTAGTAACTGATATCCCAAACCATGTTCTACGGTACGTTTATCTGTTTTAAATTCAAAAGAGTCAACAAAAGCTGAATTAAAAAGTTTAAATGACAACCCTATAATTTGAAGGCTACTTTTCTCATTATACTCTACAACATGACCAATTTCATGCCCTAAAACCCCCACCTGAGCATTGTAGGGTAACTTTGAAAACAAGATAGGGGCAAGATGTCTTTTTGTTTCTGAACTTATAGTAATAACATAAGTTCTTTTTTTCTTCTCTTTAAAAACACTAAAAATACGTGGACGGGAGGTAAGCGGTGTTTTCCTTTTTTTGAATCTAAAAATGATTTTTGCTTCTTTTAACTCTGGATAAAATGACAATGCCGTTAGTACTTGTGGCCTTATGGATTCTGGTATTTTTTTATTTGTAGCGTAGTCTACATATAATTTAGAATTATAGGATAGACTGTCAAATTTTTTAACTGGTTTTTGAGTGTTACCAACCCAAATGTATAAAACAAATAAAGTCAAACACAAACCACTCCTTATCACCTATTTACCCTTATAATTTAAACATATACTGTAGCAAAATACTTCCTATAAAGCCTTGTTCTACTTCATCACCACTAGTAATAGCGTTGATTTCTCTTCCAAAACCTATGGTCAAGCCTATTTCGGATTTTGTATTTTTAATAGGTAAGAAATAACCACCTTCTACCCATGGTTGTACTACTAAAGTGTATGTGCTTCCAGAAATAAGATTATCTGACGGACCAATATCCGTCCAATCAATAGTTAAACTCCAAACATCAAGGTTTATCCCCGCTATAAACTTCCCCTTCCCCGAAGAAAAATGCTTTCTATAGCCTATTGAACCCCCAAAACCAGTACCCGTCTCAGTTTGATTAAAATCGCTAAAATCCTTTCTGTCAACAATATTCAAGCCTGCCCTTAAAAGCAACGAAGATTTTTCATCAAAATAATGTTCTAAATTTAAAGTCGGTATAACACCTGCCGGGTACACTTGTAGCGATACTCCTAAATCCGTTCTATTATCTTGGTCATCTTGTGCGTTTAACGAAATAAAGCCAAATGCTACTACCAAAAAAAGCGTTGTGTACATCTTCATTTTATACCAATTTTAATTGTTCTTCTAACAAACTATTTGCTTTTAACATAGCACGACCATCTTTAAAACTCAAATATGGATAGCCTCTCTTATGGTTTATAATACTGATCTTGCACAAATAATTCCAGTGCTTAAAAATTTCTTTCCAGGCAAAAAACAAGGAATGTCTGGGGTCATATATGTGTGTAGCTTCACCACCGGCACCATTTATTTCAATTATTTTAAAATTTTTTCCCTTAGAAAGTTCTTCAAAATCAGTATATAGCACATCTAACCTACCATAATAAAATTCGGGTATCCGGGTACAGATACCATCAATTAAATTTTCTAAATCTTTATTGTTCTGATTACTTCTATCAATAAACTTTGCACCTCTGGTATGGCTACCGTAAGGAACCAAAATAAACTCCTCACCATCCTTTAAAACAGTATCTAACTTGTTTCCAAACTTTTTGACCAGAGCTTTGAGTTGCAAATGACTTCTAGGATTTTGTTTTATCAGTTGTAAAATACTACTGTGGCCATCGCCCGTTACGGAGAGAAATTCCTTAGCAACGATACCCGTAATCTTTCCTTTTTCTTCACCCGGAACTCGCACATAAAAAATACCTACCTCATCTGGATAAGCTATAAACTCTTGAACCAAAAAATCTTCAGGAGTTCTATTTATGTAGGATTCTAAATCTGCTATATTTTTAATTTTGTCCACACCAAAAGCCTTCATTCCGATATCGGGCTTTGCTATTAGGGGATATGGCAGGTTCATTTCCCTTAAAAGCTTTTCTACGCTATCGATGGTAACGCTTTCCTTTTCAATTAAAATAGTTTTTGGTATGTATTCTTCTGGAATCATATCGTAGATTTCCTTTTTTGACTCCATGGCCATACCCCCATTTTTCATTAATGGGTTGGCTGCGTTAAAAAAGAAAAAAGAACGTGCTTTAAGGGAAAAAAAAAGCCAAATCGGAAGTAAGGGGTAATATATTGCCCAAAGCGGCCAATATTCCCAATGGGTAAGTTTATGCCATTTTAGTTTGAAAGAACCCATCAGAATTGATTAATCAATTGACTGGTATTCATTTCTAACTCATTTGTTTCTTGTTTTAACAAATCAACGTGTTTGAGAGTAACTTGCTCTTTTTCAAGAACCGCTTGGGTAACACTAAAGGTTTTAAGGCCTGTTTGTCTATCTATTATAAACCCGTTCTGAGAATCCTGATGATTGTTCGAATGAAAGTCTATGATGGACTTTGCATCTACCCCTACTTTATTTATAAAATCAGAGAAAAGTTCTTCTCGTTTCTGAATTACCGCTTTGTCATAAAGTGTAGCTGACGACCAGATATAAGCTTGGTCGCTTTTCAATGTTTTTAGGTGCTTATCTTCACCATTCCACCGTAATTCTACCAATTTTTTTTTCTCAAAAACCAAAACAGTGAAAGGTTCAATTCTTATGAGGTCGATTTTATTCAAATAATCTTGAGGATTATTGTGACTAACGATATCCAAAACAACTAGTCCCCTGCTTTTGGCATAGTTATCTTTGGGTATATGCTTTTCATAAGCACCGTTTAATAAAATTACTTCGGCCCCGCTTTCACTAATGGGAAACCATGTAGCAGCAGCTTTCGGGTCTTTGGGAAAAACTATTCTTTTATTATTTACTACTTCTTCTTTCGGAAAAAATGCTGATGGTCTAGAAATATGTTCATCTCTGTTCGATGTAAAGACGAAGGTCTTTCCTTTAGGAATGAAACTTACTGTACACATACCTTTCTATACTGAATTGTAGAAGGTGCAACACCAAAAGAATCTGGCAGCACTATATTCGTCATGGCCTTTATTCCAACCTTAATTAAGGCATGATGATGGATTACATGCTCTAAATTATACATTACTTCTCTGTAATAATTTGATGAAAGACAGATTTCTTCTTCACCCAACTCATAGCGAATTTGAAGCTCTTTATTAGGCTTCTCGAGGTTTTCTTTAATATTTTCTAGTTGTGTTACGGCATAACCAATCTCCCCTTCGATTCTTTTGTTACGTTCTCTTTTGTCATAGCAGACATCTGCTTCGCCATAACCGTTAATCAAACATTGGTATAATTCTATAATATGCCTTGTATGCTGACCTATGGTTGCATGAGAAAGTGATTCGCAAGGCTTAGCATAGCAATCTTGGGAAAGCTGTGATAATATTTCTTTGAATTGCTCAATTGTTTGAATTGAGGAGTTAAACATAGTCTATTGTATTTTTAGTTGATGATGCTTTTTGTATAATAGAAATAAAAGATAGAAAGAAAAACCGAGGTAAAGTAAACCCAATATTAAATTACTGATTTGAGCATACTGTTCATAGTTCTCTACAATTAATTTTCCTGCATAGATAAACACTAACAAACCTATTAAGGTACCTGAACCTATACCAAACATATAACTGATGAAAGATACTGTTCTGTCTTCAAGAATTTTCTTTGACTCTAAAATCTTATTCCATGTTAACCAAAAAGGTATTTGTAATGGATTCAATGCACTAAGCAATAAACCCAGTAATATAGGGGATGTCATTTTAGGCAAAACTGATTTTGTTTGAGTAACATCATTAAAATATAAAGCCGTCATAAAACTAGAAGATGCCAAATATACTAGTAAGAAAAAAGCCAGTAGAAGTGCTATGTATACCCATTTACCCTCAAGCTTAACCTTTTGATTGCCCCAAAGGGTGAGACGAACATAAACGAGCTCTACAATAATAGCAGCGAAAGCAAATAACAAAGCGTTGCTTATGCTTTGGGTAGCGGAAATATCAAAAGCAGTTATGTTCAGACTTCCTAGAGGTAATGCTCCAAGAAAACTAATCAAAAGACCAGCAACCCAAACTTTCAAAATTTTAAACATAAACTACATTTCAAATCAAGAAGAGAGTTCTTAATTCTTGATTTTTTCCCAGTTCTTATCCGCCTTAATTTTTAGTGCTTCTGGAGACTCACTGTTCCAAAGCGCTAAAGTATTTGTTTTACCAGAATTATAAAATAGCAGTAATTCTCCATCTCGTATTTCAAAAGTCTCAGGATCAATAGTAACCTTTTTACTTGAAACGGCAACCGCATATGCACAATAACCTCCATATTTTGGAAGATACTTTTTTGGATTGCCCTTAAACTTTTGAAGATTCTCTTTACTCGAAAACTTAAAATTTACAGTATCATATTCCGCAGTATATTTCTCATCACCAAGAGTAGGCTTATCATTAAAATAAGCAACCACATCGTAACCCCTGACCACGTATCCTTTTCTTGTATTATAGTCTATAGATTGGGCGGTACCCAAATAGACCGCAAAGAGGATAACTGTAAGAAATAACTTTTTCATTTTTAGTAATTAAAGATAAATGACCAAAGCAATACTCGTTAAGTCTCTCTAATTTCATTTTCCTTTCAAAAAGCTAAAAAACTTTGCCTTTCAATTTTAATAAATCAGCAAAATCATAAGCTGCTTGCTCTAGGTTTTTTGAAGCATCTTGATAGGCCAAATTGATATCGGCAATACCATCGGATATCCCAACAGCGTATGAAATACCAAAGTTTTTGAGGTCTCTTTTCGGAATATCTAAAATACCACATAAAGCTGCCACAGGAATATTCTTTTCTTTCGCCGATCTAAGTATACCTGCTATGGTTTTTCCGGATAAAGTTTGCATATCCAGTTTACCTTCTCCAGTAATAATCCAATCCGCATCTTTAATCTTGCTATCGAAATTCGCTATTTCTTTAACCAACTCAATCCCTGATTTTAGTTCTCCATTTAAAAAAGCTATAGCTCCTCCTCCCAAACCTCCTGCCGCACCAGAGCCTTTTATATTTTGAACATCAATACCTAGTTCTGCTTTTATTACTCTGGAAAAATTTTTAAGTCCCTCATCTAAATTTTTAGTCTCATTTTTTGGAACTCCTTTCTGTTCTGCATACATATAAGCTGCGCCATTAGGCCCATAAAAAGGATTGGAAACATCACACGCCACTTTTACTTTAACATCAGCTAATCTTTTATGAATAGCTGTTTTATTCACCTGTCTAACTTTAATGAGATTTTCACCTGTTGGTTTTAATGACACCCCATTTTCATCGAAAAAATTATATCCTAACGCGCAAGCTACACCCATGCCCCCATCATTGGTTGCACTCCCACCAATACCTAAAATGATTTTTTCAACCCCATTATTCAAAGCGTCAACTACTAATTCACCAGTACCCAATGTTGTGGTTTCTGATGCATTTAATTCGTTCTTTTGAAGCAACTTGTACCCAGAAGCTTCAGACATTTCAATAAAAGCTGTTTTATGGTCTCTAGAAAGTAAGTAAGAAGATTGTATTTGTCTAAACAACGGATCTGAGACCTGTAAAGTAATTAAATCGGCATTTAAATATTCTTTAACCACTTCAATAGTACCATCGCCACCATCTGCTAAAGGCACCCTCATAATTTCCGCATCCTTAAAAACCATTCGAATCCCCTTTTCAGCAGCATCGCAAAATTCAACACCTGTTAGGGAGCCTTTGTATTTATCAGGTGCTAATACAAGTTTCATTTTTATCCTTGAATACGTGTATCAAAAATAGTAATACACTTATTACCTGACGTGAATTTATGTATCTATTATCTATAACTAAGCGCAATTTGCGCTAGTTGACCAACAATCTTAACAGAATCCTTCATTGATAATTTTGAGCCGTCAGCATGAATCCATCTTTTCAAAGGTTGTTCACAGATCATTTTTTTGGCTTGAGCTTTTCCATAAAATTTTCTCATTCGCATAAATATTTCAACATCAAATAACCATTTTGTAATAAATTTCTTTTGAAACATTGTATTTGCAATATCCCTATCCATTATTTTGGCTCCACATTGTGTGTCTTTAAACGGCATTCCTAATATGGTTTGGATAATAAGATTAACGGTCATGCTAATTATTTTACGAGCAGATTCTTTTGTAATATCGGCTCCCATACGCGAAATTCTAGAGCCGCTTACAATTTTAAAATCAGAATTTTCAATAGTACCGACCAAATCGTCAAAATCTCTAAAATCAGTAGATAAATCCGCATCCAAAAATCCAACATAATTAAACTGTGGGTCTTTTGCTAAATGTAAAATACCTTGTCTCACGGCCTCTGCCTTACCTCCATTTTTCTTACAGTCATAAATACTGATGTTAGACTCATTTCCGTTTCTTAGTTGTTGAAGTACTTCTAATGTGTTATCCGTGCTACCATCGTTTACAAAACATAGATGATAACCTAAATTTTTATGCGCAAAAGCCTTGAATTCATCACTTAATAAACGTGTCTCTTCATTATAGCAGGGAATAACTACCCCAATACAATTTTTTTGTATCATTCTGGTATCCGGTGTGTAATTCTCGGTTAAATTCTTTTCTATCGGAGCACCGATCTTTCTTTTTACACGTGCCGTAATTTCATCTAGACTTACCGGTTTTTTTAAGTAATCGTCTACACCCATATTGAAGTTTTCCATAATAACAGATTCGTTATTGTTGCCTGATAGCACTAAGATCGGGGTATTCTTGTTCCTAAAAACCCTTATATATTTCACCAC
>CAYGUZ010000075.1:2220-7969 GCA_964353215.1 uncultured Flavobacteriaceae bacterium | reverse complement strand
CTCGTATGCCTCCATGGATAAAATTTGGCGTTTTGATGGTAAAATGGATAAGCTGCCTTCACAAACGGCCATAACTTCTTCAATAGCGAAAATAGGACATGAAAAAATACTACTTGACAAAGAAGAACAGACCGTTTTTTTAGAAGAAGAAGGAATGCGTATTGGGTTTGGAGCAATAGGTAAGGGCTTCGCCGCCGATAGAACCAAAGAACTTTTAATCTCAAAAGGGGTAAAGGCCGGACTTATCAATGCATCAGGTGATTTAACTACTTGGGGCACAAAGGCTACTGGAGAAAAGTGGATGATCGGTATTGCAAATCCGCTTAGTAAGAATAAGGTGTTTTCATGGCTCCCGGTTGTAGAGTCTTCTGTAGCAACTTCAGGCAATTACGAAAAGTATATAATGTTCAAAGGCGAAAAATATTCCCATATTATAGATCCAAGAACCGGGTACCCGACCAAGGGTATAAATAGCGTTTCGATCTTTGCAAAAGATGCGGAGCTCTGCGATGCTTTGGCAACGGCTGTTTTTATATTGGGTAGAGATAGTGGTATACATTTAATCAATCAAATACCCGGAGTTGAGGTTGTTGTGGTAGATGGTGAGAATAAAATCCATAAAAGCTCAGGTATTTTGTTCGATAATAATCAGTAGTTTTAGATATGCGTAAACTATTTGTTGCAATACTATTGCTGATTTGTTCTAGTTCTTGTGTGGCGGTTAAAGAGTATGATAAAATTTATTTAAACGATAGCGACATGCAATTGAGCGCAAAATCGGCAGAGCGGTTCGAAACCAATTTTCAGCTTTATAGAGAAGCTTCTTCTGGAGCTAATGGTGGAAAAACTGGCGGAGGCTGCGGATGCAACTGAACCCCAAAATTTGAAAAACAAATTTTGACGGTTGAAGTTGCCCTGAGCTTGGCGAAGGGTCTTTTTGATATAAAGGTAGGTTTATGACTCATTTTTGGCAGTGCTAAAAATGTCTAGTCGAACGTATCCTGAGCCTGACGAAGGGTCTTTTTGATATGAGGACAGGCCTTTGTAATTTTTTAATCCTTTATAAAGAAAAAATGCTAACCACAATTAACCCTAAACTTCCAATGCGGAATAAAACCGTAACTGAAGATTATTATATCAATAAACTTGGTTTTGTGAAATTTGGAATTGCAGACTACCCTGACTACTTGATGTTACAAAAAGATAGTATTCAAATCCATTTTTTTCAGTTTAAAGGATTAAGACCAAAAAAAAATTATGGGCAGGTTTATATTCGTACAAGTGAGATTGACAAATTGTATGGGGAATTTATTGCTAATGGTATAGCTATTCATCCAAACGGAGCTTTAGAAACCAAACCTTGGGCCCAAAAAGAATTTTCGTTACTTGACCCTGATAGTAACTTATTAACTTTTGGTCAAGAGCTATGAAGAAAGTTGTAGAAATACTTATGCTATTTTCTGCAGTTGGCATATTTGCCCAGCAAAATGATACATCCTACAAAAAAAGGGTGCTTGAGGCCGGTGAGTTAGATGTGTTATTTAGTTATTACAATCAAGATGGGCAAAATGCTGCGGTTACTGGCGGAGAGGGTACCGAAGAATTGACCGATGCCACCTCTACCTTAGTATTAAGAATGCCCTTGAACGAAGATGATGTGCTAACTGTAGATGTAGGCATATCTGCATATACTTCGGCATCATCAAGTAATGTAAACCCTTTAGATGGCACTAACCCAAATGTAAGCCCGTTTGATGCTTCATCGGGAGAGTCGAGAAAAGACGTGTTGGCCTATTTCAATCCTACTTACCAACATAGTTCTGATGACCGAAATGCAATTTGGAGTGCTAATGCCTATGTTTCTAATGAGTATGATTATTTCTCGATAGGTCTTGGAGGTTCTTATGCCAAACTTTTTAATGAAAAAAATACCGAAATTTCTATTAGCGGAAGAGTGTTTTTAGATAATTGGAATTCGCAATACCCAATAGAATTACGGCAAGGATTTTTTGATGATAGGGTTGCAGGAATTGGTGCCTATGCCCCAAATTTCTCAGAATTTATTGACGAGAAAAGAAACACTTATTCGGTTTCCTTTTCTTTTTCGCAGATTCTTACTAAAAAATTACAGGGCTCCCTATTTATTGATTTGGTCTCTCAACAGGGTTTATTAAGCACTCCTTTTCAGCGCGTTTATTTTGGCGACGTCAATGATTTCTTTATTGATGATTTTCAATTGGCCGATGATATAGAAAGACTGCCAGAATCAAGATTTAAGATTCCTGTTGGCGGACGTTTGAACTATTATTTAAACGATGCTGTTGTATTGCGCTCTTATTACCGTTTTTATTATGACGATTGGGGAATAATTGCCCACACAGCCAATATAGAAGCACCAATAAAGCTGAATGATAAATTTACCCTTTACCCCAGCTACCGTTATTACACCCAAAGTGCAGCCGACTATTTTTATGCAAAAGAGGATGCCTTGTCAACTTTTGATTTTTACACATCTGACTATGATTTATCGGAATATCAAGCTAATCAATTTGGTTTTGGGTTGCAGTATAAAGACATTTTCAATAGCGCAAAATTTTTCTTTTTTGGCCTTAAAAAAATAGACCTTCGCTATAGTTATTATGATAGAAGTGATGGGTTGAATGCTTCAATATTTACCTTAGGAACTGCTTTTATTTTAGATTAAGTTTTAGATAGCCTTCACGGCGTAAATCTTTTTCGTCTTTAATCAATTTAGAACCTCTGTCCTTTATTAAATAGACACTGTCACTCAATTGCAAAATATCATCATAGAAATGGTCCGTAATAAGAATTATTTTCTGTTTTTTTTGTCTAGTGAGAATCTTTTTGAATTTAGTGACATAAATCGGAGCGATAAACGAAAATGGTTCATCTAATAGAATGATTTCTTGTTTGGCAAAAACAATCAAATAGGTCTCTATAACGCGAATTTCACCACTGGACAGTTGATTCATCTTAACATTTTCATACCTGCTAAAAGAATCAAAATGAGCTATAAAATCCTCCCATTTCAGTTCGTGAAGTTTGAATGCCGATTTTAGTTTAATATTTTTTGGCAGTAAACTATACTGGGGCAGATAGGCCATTTTTCCTGTGGCATAGCCTTTTACGGTAATAGTTTTTGAATTTATTCGTATTGTACTGTATTTTGGTGTTAAGCTTCCAAAGATAATCTCTAATAAGCAAGATTTTCCACATCCGTTACGACCTAAGATGCCGGTTATTTTACCTTTTTCGGCTTTAAGATAAATGCTACTGAGTATTTTTTTGTTGCCAAAGCTTAGTTCAATATTATCTACTTCTAAAACCAAATTTTCACCATTATTAAGATTGAGATAAATAGGATGAGATCAAATACAAAACTAATAGCGAATAACATGTTTTTTGATAGCCCTAAATTATTGTAGAAAGTAAAACGCTTATTTAGATTGTTTTCTAATAGAAATACGTATGTTACCGCCCAGAATATAATTTTAAATAGTACAATCGAGATTATCGGGATTTTCAATATTGAAAATAGAACGCTTAAAACGGTCGAAACCATCAAAAGATATTTTGAAAAAAAGAAAACTAAATAATAAGTTTTACGCAGTAATAGGATGCCCATAGGTTTTACTAAATGTACAAATTAATTGTAAATTCGCATTTTAAGGAGGATTGAACCATGCTAGATAAACTCAATATTGTAAAGCAGCGTTTTGATGAGGTTTCGGACTTGATTATTCAACCCGATATTATTTCAGACCAAAAGCAATACGTAAAGCTGAACAAAGAATATAAAGATTTAAAAGCCCTTGTAGACAAGCGTGAGTTTTACATTGAACTTACGAATAATTTAAGTGAGGCAGAAGAGATTATCTCTGACGGAAGTGATGCAGAAATGGTTGAAATGGCCAAGATGCAGTATGATGAAGCCAAGGACGCTATTCCTAAATTGGAGGAAGAGATAAAACTAATGCTCATCCCCAAAGACCCTGAAGACGAAAAGAACGTAGTGATGGAAGTGCGTGCCGGTACCGGGGGCGATGAGGCAAGTATTTTTGCGGGAGATTTATATCGTATGTATGCTAAATACTGCGAGTCTAAAGGTTGGAAAACCAATATTATCGATTTAAGTGAAGGTACCAGTGGGGGTTATAAAGAAATACATTTTGAGGTGAACGGTGAAGATGTATACGGTACTTTAAAATTCGAAGCGGGCGTACACCGTGTACAACGTGTTCCGCAGACAGAAACTCAGGGTAGGGTACATACAAGTGCCGCTACGGTAATGGTTATTCCAGAAGCAGAGGATTTTGATGTTCAAATCGACCCTAAAGATGTTCGTATCGATTTTTTCTGTTCTTCTGGTCCAGGTGGTCAGTCGGTAAACACGACATATTCAGCGGTGCGTTTAACACACGTTCCGACCGGTTTGGTAGCGCAGTGTCAGGATCAAAAATCACAGCACAAGAATAAAGAAAAAGCCTTTAAGGTGTTACGTTCTAGATTGTACGATTTAGAATTGGCAAAGAAACAGGAAGAAGATGCGGCTAAACGTAATTCTCAGGTGAGCAGCGGTGACCGTTCAGCTAAGATTCGTACTTACAACTACCCCCAGGGGAGGGTTACAGACCATAGAATAGGATTGACCTTATATGACTTACAGAATATTATCAATGGAGATATTCAGAAAATCATAGATGAGTTGATGTTGGTAGAGAATACCGAGAAATTGAAAGAAGCTTCAGAGATATTTTAAGAACTGTTAAA
The DNA here is from genome assembly GCA_964353215.1 of uncultured Flavobacteriaceae bacterium. Classification (GTDB taxonomy): domain Bacteria; phylum Bacteroidota; class Bacteroidia; order Flavobacteriales; family Flavobacteriaceae; genus Croceitalea. The sequence continues at coordinate 3,178 of CAYGUZ010000075.1, read as the reverse complement.
GCTGTCCGTTCGAGCGCAGTCGAGAACTTTGGACATGAATATTTAATGACCTCTCGACTGCGCTCGAGGTGACAAAGGATGAAGATAGAGACACTGATTGACCAAATCAACAAGAAAAAATCGTTCCTCTGTGTTGGCTTGGATACAGATTTAGAAAAGATTCCGAATCACCTTTTAAAGGAGGAAGACCCAATTTTCAGCTTTAACAAGGCAATTATTGATGCTACACAGGAGTTTTGCGTAGCTTATAAGCCCAATATTGCATTCTATGAGGCTTATGGGCTAAATGGTTGGAAATCGCTTGAGAAGACCATTGATTACCTCAATTTAAACTATCCTGAGCAATTCACTATCGCAGATGCAAAAAGGGGGGATATTGGAAATACGTCTACGCGTTATGCAAAAGCCTTTTTCGAAGAGTTGGCTTTTGATTCTATTACCATTGCGCCTTATATGGGTAGAGATTCTGTTGAGCCTTTCTTGGCCTTTAAGGATAAACACACCATTTTATTGGCATTGACTTCAAATCAAGGTGCTTTTGATTTTCAGACTAAAAAGGTCAACGAGAAAGAACTTTATAAAGAGGTGTTGAGCGTCTCTAAAAGCTATGAAAATTCAGAAAACCTTATGTATGTTGTTGGTGCTACAAAGGCCGAATACCTCAGAGATATTCGCGAAATAATTCCTGATAGCTTCTTGTTGGTGCCAGGCGTTGGTGCTCAAGGCGGAAACTTGCAAGAAGTGTGCAATTATGGCCTAAATTCTAATGTAGGTTTATTGGTAAATTCTTCTCGCGGTATTATCTATGCTTCTACGGAAGAAGACTTCGCTCATAAGGCAGCTTTGAAAGCAAAAGAAATACAAATTCAAATGGCTGAAGAATTAAAAAAACTATACTAGATTCTCAAGTATCTTTTTAAGGTTTTGGGCTTTGCGCTCAAAAAACTCACCAAGCTTA
>CAYGUZ010000075.1:0-2210 GCA_964353215.1 uncultured Flavobacteriaceae bacterium | reverse complement strand
ATCCATAGCTTTGCTTAAAAAGTTCTCATATCGGTATTGTAATATCGCTATAGAATGGCTTCCGCTTGTTATTGGAGTCACAGCTCCAACTCTACAATATTGATTTTCCATAATTCAAAAGATTTGTTCTAACAAAGATACGTTTGAAACTAGGTTTTGGACTATTGTAGCTTAGTCTACACACCTAAAAATCAGGCAGTTTGTCTAATTTTTAACTAATAATTAGTAACAAGAGGGCGATTTCTGGGTTTCGTTGGCCAAAAATTAACGTACTTTTATAAAAATTTAAGCTTGCTTCACTACACCAAGTATTTACATAAAACTTCAGATGAATGGGTAACCTTTGTGCATGGTGCAGGAGGGAGCTCTACTATTTGGTATAAACAGCTTCGTGATTTCAAAAAACACTTCAACATTTTATTACTCGATTTAAGGGGGCACGGTAATTCAAAGCCTAACTTAAAAGATGCTTTTAGTGATAAATATACCTTTGATTCGATTACGGACGATATTGTTGAGGTAATCGACCATGAAAGTATTAAGAAGTCTCATTTTATTGGAATATCGTTAGGAACTATTTTAATACGCAATCTTGCCGAAAAATATCCTGATAGGGTAGCGAGTATGGTAATGGGCGGGGCAATTATGAAATTGAACCTTCGATCACAGGTTTTAATGCGATTGGGCGTTATTTTCAAATCAATTGTACCGTATATCTGGTTGTACAAATTTTTTGCCTTTGTAATCATGCCGAATAAAAATCATAGAGAGTCGCGTTCGTTGTTCGTAAGAGAAGCAAAAAAATTATATCAAAAAGAATTCATAAGATGGTTTAAACTTACTTCGGAGATTAATCCGTTGCTTCGTTTTTTTAGAACTGTTGATATTGAAATTCCAACGCTCTATATCATGGGAGGTGAAGATTACCTTTTTCTGCCTACCATTGAAAAGGTGGTGAAGTCGCACCGCATGTCTCAACTTGCGGTAATCGATAATTGTGGTCATGTGGTAAATGTTGAACAGCCTATTTTGTTTAATAGTAAGGTAATACATTACCTATCTAATTTAAAATGAATGCTATAAAGTAGGCTTACGAGGTAAAACAGAAAATGTTTAGGCCGAAATCTTAAAAAAAGTAAATCCCGATAAGACCTTACCTTTTAACGAGTGAAATTGAAGTCGCAAAGTTGGTTGAGTGTAAACTACTGAATATCAAAATATTAATGTCATAAACTAAAAAAACCGATGCGGACATCGGTTTTAAACTAACTAACTCAAAAAAATGTTAACTCAAATAAACTTTTACAAAATTCATTATAAACCTTTTTGTAAAGGTTAAATGAATTTTAGCAATGTTATTATTGCTTCGTTTTCTTAGAATAGTAACGGTTTTTTTTGGGTCTTATTGTCTAATTTGATCTTGAAGTGCAAAAACCTTTTTGAGAATATCGGTCGTACGGGACGATATTTTTGTTCTTATCGCTTTTTCTTCAATCTCGACCATAGTAAATACTCCATCAAGAGCTTCTTGGGTCACATAGTCGGTCAAATTAGGATTTACATCATTTGTAAGAGGGATATTATTGTATTTGGTAATTAGGTTTTTCCATATCTTATCAGCACCAACTTTCTCAAAAGAGTTTTTGATTATCGGGTTGAATTTATCGTACAATTTGGTTTCTGTTCCTTGTTGCAAATAGTTTGTTGCCGCATTATTGCTGCCGAGTAATATGTTTTTTGCATCATTAAAAGTTATCCCTTTAATAGCTTCCACAAAAATTGGGGTCGCCTCACTTACGGCATCTTCTGCAGCTCTATTTAATACTTTTAGGCCCTCGTCGGCAAGGTTGCCAAGGCCAATATTTCTTAAGGTGTTGTCAACTTTTTTCAATTCCTCCGGAAGTAGTATTTTGACAAGTTCGTTTTTGTAGAAGCCATCTTTTAAGGTCAATTTACTTACCTGCTTATCGATACCCATATTAAGGGCTTCTTTTAGACCTAGGGCTATTTCGGCATTTCCTAAAGTGCCACCTTGAGGCAATTGATTAACCACCTGTTGTAGCTCGGCACAGCCCATTAATTGAAAAATTATTAGAAATATGACTATTTTCTTCATGATAATTTGTTTAAGGTAAAGGTACCATTTATGAATCTAGTCTTCAAAATTATAGTATTCATTTCCTATTCGTAGATTACGAATATATCCTATA
>CAYGUZ010000074.1:0-8010 GCA_964353215.1 uncultured Flavobacteriaceae bacterium | reverse complement strand
GTTTTTCAGGTGCTGATATTGCTAATGTTTGTAATGAAGCTGCATTAATTGCCGCTAGAAAAGAGAAAAAAGCCGTAAACAAACAAGACTTTTTAGATGCAGTCGATAGGATCGTTGGAGGGCTCGAGAAAAAGAATAAAATTATTACCCAAGAAGAAAAGAAGACAATTGCTTTTCATGAAGCCGGTCATGCCACTGTGAGCTGGATGTTAGAACATGCGGCCCCTTTAGTAAAGGTAACTATCGTACCTAGAGGACAATCTCTTGGTGCAGCTTGGTACTTGCCCGAAGAACGCTTAATTGTAAGACCTGACCAGATGTTAGACGAAATGTGTGCTACCATGGGCGGCCGTGCCGCAGAAAAGGTAATGTTCAATAAAATTTCTACTGGTGCTTTAAGCGATTTGGAAAAAGTCACCAAACAAGCACGTGCGATGGTTACTATTTATGGCCTTAATGAAGAACTGGGCAATATTACCTATTATGATTCATCAGGGCAGAATGAGTACGGATTCACCAAGCCGTACAGTGAAGAAACTGCCCAAAAAATTGATCAAGAAATTTCAAAAATAATAGAAGAGCAGTACAAACGCGCCATTGATTTATTAGACAAAAACAAAGATAAATTAACAACCCTCGCTGAACGACTTTTAGAAAAAGAGGTTATTTTTAAAGATGATTTAGAAAAAATCTTTGGAAAAAGACCTTTCGAAAAGCAAGCCCTTGTAGAGGAAAAGGTCAAAGCGACCACAGATGAAGAAAGTGAATAAATTTAGTATTGATACTAATTCGTTGCTACCAGACTAATGGGTTTATTTGGTAAACTTTTTGGAGGGGGAAAAAAGGTTTCTAAAGAAACTACAGAAACCAGAGGAGAGCATATGCCCGACCTCAAAATACCGGTCGATGAAAAATTCACCATCTATTTTAAAAAGAACGGGGGCAAATTCATTTATTGTGAAGACTTTTCTGAGATCCAAGGTGCACTAGCAAATATTATTTCTGAAAATGATTGGAGAAATAAGTTCTTCTATTGCATCGACGAAAGACTAGAGAAACGATTCTCAAAAGAAAAAATGCTTTTTACCGATAAGCGAAAAGATAGCGATGTGTTTTTTACAACTTGTGAGCATTTGATTGCTCATAACGGCTCTATATTAGTTTGCTCTAATCAAATAGAGGAAAAGAAGTTAAATGAGCTTCCGTCGAATCTTATTGTGTTCGCCACCACAAGTCAATTGGTAGATTCAATAAGTGAGGCCTTAAAAATTATCAAAAAGAAATACGCCAAGAAAATTCCTGATAATATCACCACTCTAAAACACTTTCAATTGACCGCAGAAAATAAAAATGACTTTCTTTCTTACGGTAGTGCCTCGAAAAATGTATATCTTTTACTTTTAGAAGATTACTAATCAATGAAAGAAATCTTAAGAAGGTCACTTACTGGTGTGCTCTACGTCATCTTATTACTTTCAGCAGTTTTTTTAAATTCAGACGCTTTTGACTTTCTATTTATGGTCTTTGGTCTAGCCTGTCTTTATGAATTTAAAAGGCTTACCCATTTAAGGGGGTATTACATCTTTATAGCTTATCTCGGTTTGTGGTGGGCCTATATCTATTTGGTATCTGACAAAGCGCTTATCACTTTACTAATGCTCTTTACAATAACTATTAATTTGGCTTTATTGGCATTCTTGTTTTCAAAAAAGGAGCGTTCCTTTAATACGATTCAAAAATTTATAATTGGTTTATTTTATATTGGCGGAGGCTGCATATTCCTTACCATGATTCCGTATAAAGACGACAAGTTTGCTCAATTTTTAATTATGGGTATCTTTATTTTAATATGGGTAAGTGATACTTTTGCATATCTAGTGGGTAAAACTTTAGGGCGAACTAAATTATATCCATCCATTTCACCTAAAAAAACGGTGGAGGGCTCTCTTGGTGGTCTTGTTTTTGCATTGATTGCAGCCTATTTTTTGGCCAAATACGAAACCACTTTAAATCTAAATCAATGGTTAATTTTAGCAACAGTAATTGTTGTAACAGGTGGCTTGGGAGATTTATTGGAGTCTAAATTTAAACGCATAGCAGGAGTTAAAGATAGTGGTGCCATTTTACCGGGCCATGGAGGAATTTTAGATAGATTGGACAGTTTAGTTTTTGCAGCGCCGTTCGCATACTTGACCTTAAACTTATTTTCTTATGTTTCATAGAGAAGGACAAACGATAATTTTAGTTACATTTTTTATCACTGTAGGAATTATTCTCTCGACCCAATTCTTTGTTGCTATTGATTGGTTAAGAATTGTTCTTCAATTGGCTGCTTTCATAGTTCTTGTTCTAATACTACAATTCTTTCGCAACCCAAAACGTCTGGTTACACCAAATTTTGATGAAATTTTAGCTCCTGTAGACGGTAAAGTCGTTGTGATTGAAGAAGTAGAAGAAACGGAGTATTTTAAAGAAAAAAGAAAGCAAGTTTCTATTTTTATGTCTCCGTTGAATGTACATGTCACCAGATATGCTGCCAGTGGCACAATCACCTTTTCGAAATACCATCCAGGCAAATACCTAGTCGCATGGCACCCAAAATCAAGTACTGAAAATGAACGCACAACTGTGGTGATACATACCCCTAAATTTGGTGAAATTCTTTATCGCCAAATTGCCGGGGCTTTAGCCAGAAGAATAGTAAATTATGCCGAAGAAGGAGAGCAAGTTACACAAGGTGAAGATGCCGGGTTTATAAAGTTTGGCTCAAGAGTAGATTTATTTCTTCCTCTGGATGCTGATATAACAGTAGACTTAAATCAAAAAGTAGTAGGAGCAAAAACGTGCATTGCTACACTTAAAAGTCAAGATGGGTAGTGAAAAAACACATATAAAGTTTGAAGAGGCCGTTGCTTACGTAAACAACTACGCAAAGCCCATACCCGCAGATTTACTACTTAAACTCTACGCCTATTACAAAATAGCAAAGAAAAACTTTGACAACCCCGGAAGCAAAACACCTTTAATCAACGCTTTTAAAGCAAATGCCCTAATTCAGGCAAAAAATATTAGTCGCAAGCAAGCAATGAAAGAGTATGTAGAGTTGGTAGAAACTTCGCTAAAAAAAGACTACTAAACAGCTAAGTCTTGTTCGGTCCTTTCTTTTTCAAGAAAAGTAAAATAAAAACTACATCCTATGCTTAGGATAAAGTAGACCATCATAAAATTACTGCCAAAGCTCACAAAAGAATTTAACCCAAACCAATCACCATTTCGAAAAAGAACAGTAAAACCACTTAACCCTCTTAAAAGTTCTACCCAAAAGGCATAAGGCTTTCTATCCATTAGGCTTGTATATGCGAAGATGCCCACAAACACAAAAGCACTAAATAATAGCAGTGCTCTAAAGTCGATTTTAGCATAATTATAGAGCATAAATAATACCAAAAAAGTATTTGCCAATAGCTGAAAAATAGCATATCCTTTTAACAAATTCGAACTTTTGGGTTTATACCTTTTAAAACTATAAACGTCTTCAATTATTGATATCGGATATTTTTCAGAAACGTCTGTAGGTCGCCAACCAGTGGGCATAAACCAAATTCGAACCTTATCCCAAGTACTTGTTGTTCTCCAAGCGTCTTTCGCCAATCGCCAAAAATGTTGAAAGTTAATTAGAATTGGATTCCATGTTGCGGCCGGTTTTAACACACCATATTGTGGAGGTACATTCTCAAGTTCTTCTTGAAAAGTACCAAACAGTCTGTCCCAGACGCATAAAATTTGTCCTAAATTTTTATCTATATATTCTGCATTGATGGCGTGATGAACCCTATGCTGCGATGGTGTCACTATAATATATTCTAACCAGCCCATTTTACCGATATGCTGCGTATGATACCAAAATTGGGCAAACAGATGTATGGGTGCCAAAATGGCTATAACCTCATTAGGAATGCCAAGTATAGCAGCAGGAACAAGGAGTAGGGCAAAATAACCAATGAGATTTGAAATTGATTGTCTTAGTGCACATGCAAGATTAAATTCTTCGCTACTATGATGAATCACATGTTGATTCCAAAAAATATTGATGTGATGGCTTAACCGATGATTCCAATATCCCGCAAAATCTATTGCTAGAAAAGCTATTAACCATACCAACCAAGTGGCATTTATATCAAAAAGCGCAAGATTTTCTGCTAAAAAAGGATAACTTACGAGAACTAGAACAAGGCCTAAAGAGTCTTTTATAATATTGGTCAAACCAGAGCTTAGGCTACTTACGGTATCCATCACATTATGCTTCTGATTCTTAACAAGTGTACCATAAATCACCTCAACAAGCACTAAACCGGTAAAAAAAGGTATGGCATAAAGCAAGGCGTTGGCATAGGTCTCCATGACATAAAGATAAAAATAAGTCTTAGAATAGTTTAAACCAGAACAATTCTAGCCTATAAATCGCTTTATGTCGTTGGCATCGGTCAAATCAGGAATAGCTTCTGACCTAGGGTAACAGTAGATTCCACCATCAATTTCACCAGCCATTTTTCTTACCGCTTGTGGCAGTTCTTTTTCATCGCGTATAGGGTCTAGCAAGCAATTTTCAAGATAGGGATAAACAACATTACCGGAAAAACTGAAAATATTCATGCTAACCCTTAGAATTCCGTTAGCATCTCTGTAGCCATCAACTTCTTTCGGATCGGGTTTTTCAACGATTCCTTTTAAAAATCCATTTTCATCGATATCCATTAGGGCAAACTTAGCGATGCGCTCGTCGGAAAAATTTAATCCGGCACTACTATAACTGATAAGTGCATTTGGTGCCGTCCTTTCCTTTTTTAAATCTATAAGCGCATCGGTAGAGTATAGATTATCGCCATTGCAAACTGTAAATCGTTCTTTTAATAATTCAGGATATTGGGCTATACACTGCTGCAAAGCGTCGGCCGTACCTAGAGGTTTAGCCCTGTCTTCTGGCACATATTGCACGGCAATATGAAGGCTTATATTTTTATGGGCTTGTTCTTTAAAAAATTCCTTGGCGAACTCTTTGAACGCGGAATTTTCAGGGGATGTAATTACATACACCCTCTTAATTTCAGCAGAAATTGCATTCTTCAACAAATAATACAACAATGGTTTTTGGGCTTCACCCAAGGGTATTAAGCTTTTATGTAAGCTTTTAGCAATTGCTAAAGTTTTATCATCTAAACCAGATGAAGCCAAGCTCCGCTTCATTCTTGATGAGGCACCACCGGCCATTATCACTAAACTCTCATTCTTCATAAATAACTATGTTAGTTGCACTTCATATGCATTTACGGCGTTTGAAGCAAGAAAAGCATCTATCACCTTACTTTTTAATTCATCCGTAGTAATTGCCACCATACAGCCGCCGCCACCAGAACCGATTATTTTTGCACCTAGCGCACCTGCTTCCCTTGCAGCATTCATCATTTTCATCATTTCTTGAGGTGTATTCTGAATCTGATTCTGGAGAATTTCTTGATGTTGGTTCATTAAATCACCTAAAACTTTGATATCTGGGGTACTCTTGGACAACTCTACCTGTGCTTTTTTTGTGATATCATAATTATTTATGGTAGCATACCAATGATTTTGAAACTCCCTTGGCACCAAGGCCCTATATTTTTCATAATCTGAGACAATCGCAGTGATAGTTTTAAATTCGGGAACCTTTTTTTGTACTGCCTCAACTGCATTTTGAGCATAAACCCGGGCATTTTTAAGTACTTCAAGTGTTTGTTTAGCAATACCGGACTCCGCAACAATTAAAGTGCCTAGCTTTGTACTTAATTTACTACTTTTTCCTGTTTTGGTATCAATAAACAACATACCACCTTGTGCTATGGTATATTGATCCATTATACCACCTGGCTGTTTAAAATAAACAGATTCTGCTTCATAGGCCAAGTGGCCCAATTCTATATCACTAACGGCAATTGGCCTTTCTTGAATTTTTACCAAAAACCGAAGCCAACAGACTACCAAAGCAGAAGAACTGGATAGCCCTGCATTTAGAGGAATGTTACCTGCAATCTCAATATCATAACCTTCATCAAAAGCAAATCCCTTTTCTTTTAAAATGGCCATACACGAACGAAAATAATCGCCATTCTGTACGTGCTCTAAATTATCATCGACTGCTATACTTATACACTCGTTTAAATCAAGCAGTTTAATGTCAAAATTATTGGTAGCATTTGGTACCGCTTTTAACTGTATGAACCTATTGATGGTGCCTGCAATTACAGGCAGGCCTAAATAATCTTGATGGTCGCCATAAAAACAAATTCTTGCAGGAACTTTTATATCAATCATTTAAATTCTAATTTATTATTGAGAGGGGGGTTGTGTTTTTCCAGTTTCCTCTTGTAAAGTCTGGGAAGGGTTGGAGAGCTCCTTCACTCGCCACCGAGCTTTCGCTTAGCGGGGCAACGGCACTCCAAAAACAACCTTCGTACACGTTTTGGTCTAAAGGGAGTTCTTTTTGCAGGCATTCTACGATACGGTAAACCATAATTCCGTCCATTCCACCATGTCCACTTCCTTTAGCAGCTTGATTAAGTCTTTTGTATAAAGGATGGTCATACTTTTCATATAGTGCGTGCAACTGCTCACCTTGCACCCATGAAAAATTGCCTCCTTCTCTTTCAACTCCAACAAAAGCAGCTCTAACAACCTCAAGTTTAGTTGCGGCAAAATCTGCCATATAGGTGGCTCCTAATGGGAAATCTAATTGTACAAAAAAAGTATACGACAGTATTGATATCGCAGCTGCAACTAATGAGGTTTTCTTTAAAAAATGACGTCTATCTAAGTTTTTCATACTCACAAAATGAAAATTTCAATGTGAAAAATAGCAAAATTGAAAATATCCAAAATATTCGAAAAGCAGCATAGTGCAACAAAGGACTTAAAAAAACTTTGAACCCTCTATTTCACACTTTTACACCGTAGAATCTTTCATTAAAAGACAAAGAAAAGAATTAAATGTTAAATTATCACCCCATTTGACCAATTAAGGAAATAAAAGAATATTTTAAAATCAAAGAGTCTTTAGAGGTTAATCTGCTGATTTATAAATGGACTCCACAATGCGATTCGCGTTGATAAACCCTTGTCCAAAAGTTGAATCCCATTCTTTTGAAAGACCAAGTTTTTGGGTTTTTTCCAGAGAGTTGCCCTCATTTCTTGCCTTTACCACCCGCTCACGTAGTTTTGAAATTACCTCTTTGTAGTTTCTCAAATCTTCTTTACCAACAGTAACTTTTCCATGACCAGGAATTATTTTGGTATCGTCATCAATTATCCCCAAGGCCATAGTAACATTACTAATTAATCCATCGATATCTCCGCCAGAATTTAAATCGATATAGGGGTAACGACCAACAAAAAAGTTATCTCCCATGTGCAGTATATTATCTTCTGGAAAATAATAATACGAATCACCGTCTGTATGGGCATCGTTTACATGCATAGCATGCATACTTTTTCCGCCGCCAAGGTAAAGTGTCATCTTATCATTAAAAGTTAGTATTGGCAAGGCTGCTTCGGGTGAAGGTTCAGCAACTCGTCCACCACCACGTTCTTGCTTGGTAGACATTCTTTTTCTAACATTTTCATGCGCAATTATTATTGCTCCTTGGTTTGCCATATTTTCATTACCCCCGGTATGATCACCATGCCAATGGGTATTTAAAACCCACTTTACTGGTTTGTTCGTTAAGGTCTTAACATGTCCCAATATTTTTTCAGATAAGGGTCCAAATTGGTCGTCTATCACGAAGGCGTTTTTTTTACCGATGGCCAAACCAATGTTACCCCCTGCACCATACAGCACATAAATGTTATCGGAAAGTTTTTCGGAAGAAATTTCAACGCTACTCCAATCTCGTTGTGCATTAGACCATAAACAAGTAAAAACAAATAGTAAATAGGTGATTTTTTTCATCTTAAGGTGTAAAGTTTATGCCTATAAGT
>CAYGUZ010000073.1:0-8057 GCA_964353215.1 uncultured Flavobacteriaceae bacterium | reverse complement strand
TTTTCAGCCACTTTGTTTTTCTATCCAAAAGAAAAATATCTAAAAATAAAAATAAAAGTCCGATAGCAAGAAACCATTGAAATTGGTCTTTGTATTCTGCAAATTGCTTGGCCTCGAATTCTTTTTTATCCATTTGGTTCAGCTGTTCCTTAATAAATTCTACGGCTTCTTCGGTATTAGCCCCGTTGATATATTGTCCGTTGCCTTCTTGGGCTATGGCATCAAGAACAGCTTCATTTAATTTTGTAATAACCACTTCGCCTTGTGAATTTTTCTTTAGACTTTCAACAACCCCTCTTCTTTTAATGGGAATAGGAGCACCTTTGGGCTTACCAACACCAATAGTGAAAATTCGAATACCATTTTCCGTTGCCTTTTCAACCGCATCTATTGTGGTTCCCTCAGAGTGGTCTTCACCATCAGAAATGATAAATAACACCCGATTGGTCTGTTCTGCATCGTCATAAAAAGTAGTTGCCAATTCTATGGCAGAATTTATTGCGGTGCCCTGTGAAGAAAGCATATCGGTATTCATGCTCTGCAAAAACATTTTTGCGGCCCCATAATCTGTTGTAATGGGCAATTGTGGGTAGGCTTGACCGGCATAAGCGATAATACCAATGCGGTCACTGGCCAATTGGTTGATGATTTCTGAAACCAATCGCTTTGATTTTTCAATACGATTTGGCGCGATATCTTCGGCCAACATACTTTTAGAAACATCTACGGCAAAAACAATATCTACCCCCTCGCGTTTTACGGTCTCTAATTTTGTGCCGATTTTCGGATTTACCAAACCAAGGGTCAAGAAGGTTAGCCCCAGTAAAAGAAAAATAAGCTTTAAGGTGGATTTAAAAGTAGATTTTTCTGGGGCTAAACGCTTTAGTAATTGAGCATCTGCAAACTCTCGTTGCTTACTTTTTTTCCATACCTGCAACATAAGAAAAAGTAATACCAATACCGGAACAATGCCCAGTAGATAGAAGTATAATTTTTCGTCGAATTGCACCATTTTTAAATAAAACTTTTAAATATTGTTGCTCTTAAAACCCATTCTAATAGTAACAAAATTCCGGCCAAAAACACCCATGGCCTAAACTTTTCTTCGTATTTCGTATACTTGAATTCTTCGATTTCGGTCTTTTCTAACTTATTGATTTCATCATAAATTTCTTCAAGCTTGTCATTGTCGGTTGCCCTAAAGTACTTTCCGCCCGTGAGGACTGCAATATCTTGTAATAAACCTTCATCGATTTCTACTTGTCGCATTCCGAACTGGAACGTACCATCGCGTTTATAAGCGATTGGAGTAAGTGCGTTTCCGTTAGTTCCCAGCCCTATCGTATACGTCTTAATATCGTATTCGACGGCTAGGTCTGCAGCAGTTTGGGGTTCTATAAAACCAGCATTGTTTACACCATCGGTCAAAAGAATAATCACTTTACTTATTGCCTTACTCTCTTTGAGTCTATTGACCGAAGTAGCTAGACCCATGCCTATTGCAGTGCCATCTTCGAGTTGCCCATAATCGATATCTCTTAACGCGGCCAGAACAATGGATTTATCACTTGTAATAGGTGTTTTCGTATAGCTTTCGCCCGCATAGGCCACAAGACCTATTCTATCGTTTGGGCGTTTTCTGATAAAGTCTTCCGCAACATTTTTAAGGGCATCTAACCTATTGGGCTTTAAATCTCTGGCCAGCATACTTGAAGAAACATCTATAGCCATTACAATGTCAATACCCTTTGTAGTTTTCGTTCTAGTAGAAACTTCTTTGGTTTGAGGCCTGGCCAAGGCGGTAATCACCGCGGCAAGTGCTAAAAGTCGCAGCACGAAAAGCAAGGGTTTGAGCTTGGAAAGAAAATTTGAAGTTCTAAATCCTTTGGTACTTGATATTTTTAAGGAAGCTACTTGACTTTTGTGTGTAAGTATGTACCACAATATTGCTAAAGGCAGCAGTAACAGCAGCCAAAACAATCCAGGATTTGCAAACTCTATATTCTCTAACATTAAGCTTGCGTTTTTACATCGACCGAAGCCAATATTCGTTCAACAATCTTTTCTGCATAGTCATCGCCATCTTCCCAAGTCATTAGTACTTGTTGCATGAAACCCTTACCGCCGAAAAGTACGATGGCGTATTTAATTTTCTTTTTGTCTTTTGATAAGGGGTCTTGGTATTGCCCAGATCCATAGGTCTTTATGCCCTGCACGCCAGATTTTGAAACAAATTCTTCTTGCTTCGGAATGATATTTCTAATTCCCTGAGCTTCAAAAGAAGCCAGAGCAGTTCCGATAGCGCCTTCAAAATTTGCCTCTTTTTGTTCTTTAAAAGTGGCCGAACTAGCGGTAACGGAAAAGACACCTAGCATACTGCCAGAAGAGAATATCTGAATGCTTTGTAGGGCTTCGCGAACTTCATCGGGCAGCTCTTGATCTTGCCTGATCAGAACTTCTGGGGTTTCGATATCTATTGGCGGATAGCCATAAGAACTATTTACCCATTCCCCTTCTAATAAATCTTTTGTCGGATAGCCGAAGACAGTGTCTTTAACAGTTTTAAAACCATAATAAGCAAGCGAAGCTCCACCACCAAGTAATACTAGGCCACCAAAAACGGCCGCAGCGATATAGATGCGCTTGCGTTGTTTTTTCTTTTCGAGTTCTTCTAAATACGCTTCATTTTGAAGCAATTCTTCTTCTGTAGGTTCAGGGAGTGCTTCTTTGGTTTTGACAACAATATTTTCAACTAAAATGCGGTCTTGTTCAGCTACTGATGTAGGCGGCTTTGATTTCGCGAACTTTACCAAATCTGCCGTTTGTAAAACTTTTTTGAATTGCGTTAAAGTTTCATCTTCAATGGCGAGTTCTCCAGCATCTTTTAAAAGTTCTAATTTTTCAATAAGTTGGTCGGTAGTACTTTCTAGGGCAGATACGTGAGCATCTTCCTCTAAATAAGAACGCACGATATCGGTAAGTTCTGAATAGTATTTTTTGTATTCATCTTGAATTAAATATCGTGAATTTTCTAATTCTTTCAACTGTAAAAGTGCACGATCAAAAGGCGGTAGCAGAGCTACTTTTTCTTCTTCTGTCAATGGTTTTTTTCTTAAGAAAAACCAGTAGACCAAAGCGCCGAGTATTAGTACTCCCAATAAAATAAAAACGGCAATTATCCAGAGTTTGGCATTGTTTTTCTCCACTTCAATAAGCGGTTTAATATCGTATAACTTCTGCTTTGTGGTATCTACCACTACATCTCCGACCCTAATTCTAAAAGAATCGGTAAAAAATGGTTCTTCGTTTATGGCAATACGTTGTGGTGGAATAGTGTAGGCACCACTGTCAAATTGTGTAAGGGCATAAATTCGTTGCAAAGTAACCCTGTCTTTATTTTTTGTGGTATCTATTTTTAGCGCCTCGACCATTTCTACAGGAGAAAAAGTTTGGTCTTCAGGGAAATAAACAAGGTTTAAAGAGTCTGTTTCTACAGTTATTTTGTACTGTATCTGTTCTCCTATCTTAATTGTGGTAGTATCTATCTCAGCTGAAACTCTTGAGTCTTGGGCATAATTAGAAAGAGAAGAAATTAAAAAGCACAACGTAATAGCCCTGCAAGCGACCCTTGCAAAACCTTGAACACTGAACTTTAAATTTTGAACTCTCATGTATTAACCTCTTCTTTTAAAATAACCCAGCAATTTTTTCACATAGCTTTCATCTACGCGGCAATCAATAACACCGCTTCCGGACTTTGTAAATGCATTATTAAAATAATCCACTTTTTCTAAATGGTAGCGCCAATATTCATGGCGCACTTTTTTTGAGCTAGTATTCACTAATTTGACCCCACCAGTTTCGGTGTCCTGCACCTGGATCATTCCTAGATTCGGAATATATTCTTCTTTCTCATCGTAAACTCGTATGCCCGTAACATCATGTTTATTTCCTACAATGCGAAGTGTATTGTCGTAATCATCCGCAATAAAATCTGAAAGAACAAAAACGATTGCTTTTTTCTTCATCACATTGGTAAGAAACTTAAGTGCTTCGGCAATATTGGTTTCTTTGCTTTGAGGCTTAAACTCTAGTAGTTCACGAATAATTCTAAGCACATGGCTTTTTCCTTTTTTTGGAGGAATAAAAAGCTCTACTTCGTTCGAGAATAAAATAAGACCTACTTTATCATTGTTCTGCATTGCCGAGAAAGCAAGGGTGGCCGATATTTCGGTAAGCACGTCTTTCTTAAACTGATTGGTAGTTGCAAAAAGTTCAGAGCCACTAACATCTACCATGAGCATCATTGTCAGCTCACGCTCTTCTTCAAATACTTTAACGTATGGCTCGTTATAGCGGGCGGTAACATTCCAGTCTATCGAACGCACATCATCGCCAAATTGGTACTGCCTAACCTCACTGAACGTCATACCTCTGCCCTTAAAGGTAGAGTGGTACTCACCTCCAAAGATATGATCTGACAACCGTCGTGTCTTGATCTCAATCTTTCGTACTTTCTTAAGTAACTCTTTTGTATTCATTTAGTTCAGTAAACAGGGATTAGTATGCAGCGGTAAATGCTGTAATGCAGATTTAAGCACTTTCTGCCGTTTCACTGACAACTGATTTAAGGTACTTCAACCTCGTTTACAATCTTGTTTATGATTTCTTCTGAAGTAATGTTCTCTGCTTCGGCCTCGTATGTAATTCCAATTCTATGGCGAAGAACGTCATGTACGACGGCACGAACATCTTCGGGTATTACATATCCTCTTCGTTTAATGAATGCATAGCACTTAGAAGCATTTGCAAGGTTGATACTTCCTCTCGGGGAAGCCCCAAAACTAATTAGAGGTTTTAAATTTTCAAGGTTGTATTTTTCTGGATATCGAGTAGCAAAAACGATATCGAGAATATATTTTTCAATTTTCTCATCCATATAAACCTCACGAACTGCCTTTTGGGCACTTAGAATCTGTTTAACGGTAATTACCGGCTTAATGGCCTCACCGCCTCCGTTGAGGTTTTGGCGTATAATCAGTTGTTCTTCGTTCAGTTTTGGATAATCTATTACAGTTTTCAGCATGAAACGATCCACCTGAGCTTCTGGCAAAGGATAGGTTCCTTCTTGTTCGACAGGGTTTTGCGTAGCCATTACCAAGAATGGAGGCGTTAGTTTAAACGTTTCATCGCCAATGGTAACTTGTTTTTCTTGCATCGCCTCTAGTAACGCAGATTGCACTTTTGCGGGCGCACGGTTGATCTCATCTGCCAATACAAAGTTGGCAAAAATGGGTCCTTTTTTAATCGAGAAATCGTTCTCTTTTATATTGTAGATCATCGTACCTACAACATCTGCAGGTAAAAGATCAGGGGTAAATTGAATTCTACTAAAACTACCTTTGACAGCCTTTGCCAAGGTATTAATAGCCAATGTTTTTGCTAGACCCGGCACACCTTCCAGTAAAATATGACCTTGCCCTAACAGCCCTATGAGCAGTCGCTCGATCATATGGTTTTGCCCAACAATGACTTTATTCATTTCCAGTGTAAGTAGGTCTATAAAAGCACTTTCTTGAGCAATTTTCTCGTTTACGGCGCTTATGTCTATCGTAGTATTTTCTTCCATAGGAAATTTATGATTGCTTAAATTTTAATTCAGAATTTTAACAGAGTGCAAAATGAAAATTTATTTAAAATTCACCTGTTAATTATTGGTTAAAAAAACTTTGAAACCCCAAGTTTTATGAAGAGTTTAAGGGATTTATTTTATAAATTCACTGCATATGCAAGAAACTAATTTATACTCAAAAATTATTGCCGGAACCATGACTTGGGGAAGTTGGGGAAAACGGCTTTCAATATCCGAAATAGCAGATTTAATGAATTATTGTGTTGAAATCGGAATTACCACTTTTGACCATGCCGATATTTATGGCGATTATGAAAATGAAACAGGCTTTGGAAAGGCCTATGCCAAAAGCGGATTAGATAGATCAAAAATACAATTGATAAGTAAGTGCGGTATTCAAATGACCAGTGGCCGAAAAAATAAAGTAGCCCATTACCAATATGATGCCGATTACATTATTTGGTCAGCAGAACAATCGTTAAAAAAGTTAAAAACAGATTACTTGGACTTGTTTCTATTGCATAGACCAAGCCCCTTAATGCAACCCGATGAAATTGCTGAGGGCATTCAAAAACTTATGACAGACAGTAAGATAAAAGCTTTTGGGGTTTCTAATTTCTCACCTTCACAAATAGCAATGCTAGAAACCAGATTATCGGTTTCGGGCAATCAAGTAGAGTTCTCATTGACCCATGACCAACCCATGTATGATGGCACTTTTGATGATTGTATTGCTAAAAATAGAATGGCAATGTCTTGGAGTCCACTAGGTAACTATTTCAGAGAGAAAAATGAGCAGAACTCGCGAATAAAATCAGTGATGGAAGTTTTAAAAGAAAAGTATAACGCAGACGAAAGTCAGTTGCTTTTGGCCTTTATTTTAAAACATCCTGTAGGAATTTATCCCGTAGTGGGCACGGCAACAAAGGAACGTTTAAAAGCTTCAATGGAAGCGGTTTCCATAGCACTAGAATTAGAAGATTGGTTCGTATTGCTTGAGGCGAGCAAGCGGCAACAAGTACCATAAAAAATTACACATAATGAAAACTGCATTGATTACTGGGGCTACAAGTGGAATAGGAAAAGCTACCGCTGAACTTTTTGCCGAGAATGGTTTCCGATTGATTCTCTGCGGACGTCGACAAGAACGGCTTGACCAACTAAAAAAGAAATTGGAAAACCTTACGGAAGTAACAACATTGAATTTTGATGTTCGTGATAAAAATCTTGTATTCAAACAGATAGAATCTTTAAAAGAACCATTTTCCAAAATAGACGTTTTAATTAACAATGCCGGAAATGCTCATGGCTTGGATAAGGTTGATGAAGGAAGCCTTGATGATTGGGATGCTATGTTAGATAGCAACGTAAAGGGGCTTTTGTATGTGTCAAAGGCTGTGATGCCGCAGATGGTTGCACGTAAAGCGGGGCATATCATAAACATCGGTTCTACTGCAGGCAAAGAAGTCTACCCTAAAGGTAATGTGTATTGTGCTTCAAAACATGCTGTTGATGCCATCAACCAAGGTATGCGATTAGATTTAAATGACTATGGCATTCGGGTAGGAGCCATAAACCCTGGTTTGGTAGAAACGGAATTTAGTGAAGTTCGGTTTAAAGGAGATTCAAAAAGGGCAGAAAAAGTGTATCAAGGGTTTGAGGCACTAAGACCTGAGGATATTGCCGATATTATACACTTTGTGGTTACAAGGCCATACCACGTAAACATTGCCGATTTGGTTGTTATGTGTACAGCTCAGGCAAGTAGCACTATCGTGAAAAGAAAATAGTTTCGAGTTGGGAGGAACAAACGAATCAGGGATAGTGGTCAAAATATAGTTATATGTCAGTTCGAGTGATTTTGAGGTACGAAAAATAGTATCGAGAACTAGTTTAGGGGGAAAATTCTTGTTCTCGATACAAAATTTACTCATTTACTATCGCAAATTTCACTCGAACTGAAGAATATCATCAAATTAAATAACAGGTTTATCTTAGCTATGATCAACAAACGCCTTCTTGTAAAAAACCTTCTCGCCCATAACGATGAGAACAGTTTTTATGATAAGAAACGTTTTATCGCCATTGGCGAAAAAGAAGGGAAAGCTAAGTTCTTGAAGCATGTTTGCGCTCTAGCAAATAGCAACCCAGAAAATAACTCTTTTATCGTTGTTGGGGTCGAAGATGAAGACAATAAAATTGTTGGCGTAGATTTCTTTGATGATAGTAAGATTCAGAATCTTGTAAATGCCTATTTAGATAATCCGCCTAAAATTGCCTACGAAAATATTCCTTTTCCGCATTTGCCCGAAGGTAAGGTGGTAGGTTTGGTTACCATTACCTCAAGCGGTAAAGTTTGTGCACTACGAAAGAACATCTGGAAGTATTACGGTGGTGCGGTTTTTTTTCGCGAAGGGAGTATCAG
>CAYGUZ010000072.1:0-8097 GCA_964353215.1 uncultured Flavobacteriaceae bacterium | reverse complement strand
CATGTCCACGGAAACGCTTCTGGCATTGGATAATAAAAAGTTAAATACCTATCTCAAAACAAATGGGTTTCAAGAAAAGTACCGCGCCGAAAATGTAAAAAATATGGTTAAAGATGGGGCGGTACAACCAGCAGATTTAGCCAAGTATCTAGAAAATGCCAATTCTGCCTTGTTCGATACCCCGGTAGTAGGAGCAGAGGTCTATCGCAGTGATGACGCCGGAAAAACATGGAGAAAAATGAATCAAGATTATATTGATGACCTTTTCTATAGCTATGGATATTATTTTGCCCAAGTGCGTGTAGACCCTTCAAATAAAGAGAAAATTTATTTGGCCGGGGTACCCTTAATTATGTCAAATGATGGTGGAAACACCTTTGCCTCTATCGGTAAAGAAAATGTACACGCTGACCATCACGCCCTATGGGTCAACCCTAAAAGACCCGGCCATCTAATCAATGGAAATGACGGAGGAGTAAATATCACCTATGATGATGGCGGTACTTGGATGAAAAACAACTCACCTACCGTTGGTCAATTCTACGCAATAAATGTAGACAATGAAAAACCATATAATGTATACGGCGGTCTCCAAGACAACGGAGTTTGGAAAGGCGCCCATACTTCAGAAGAAAACCACCGTTGGCAGCAGTCTGGCAAAAACCCGTGGGAAATGATCATGGGCGGTGATGGCATGCAGGTACAAATCGATAACCGAAATTCTAATCTTGTTTACACCGGATTTCAATTTGGAAATTATTTCCGTTTGGATTTAGGAAAAAACAAACAAACCCGTATTCAGCCAAAACATGAATTGGGCGAGACACCCTATCGTTTTAATTGGCAAACCCCCATACTACTTTCAGCCCACAACCAAGATATCTTATATTTTGGAGGAAATAAATTACACCGCTCGTTAAACCAAGGTAACGATTGGGAAGCTATTTCTGATGATTTAACCCAAGGAGCTAAAGAAGGAAATGTTGCCTATGGAACCCTAACCACAATTTCGGAATCACCCTTCAAATTTGGCTTGTTGTATACCGGTAGTGATGACGGTTTAATTCATGTTTCTAAAAATGGTGGCGGTTCTTGGGAGGATATTTCTGCATCGCTACCAAAAAATTTGTGGGTAAGCGAAGTTGCTGCTTCAAAACACAAAAAAGAACGTGTTTTTGTTACACTAAACGGTTACCGTTTTGATGATTTCACCACTTATATCTATATGAGTAATGACTTTGGAAAAACCTGGAAAAGCATTTCTAATGGAATTCCCACTTCACCGGTGAATGCCTTAGTTGAAGATCCAGAAAACGAAAATTTACTATTTGTTGGAACAGATAATGGATTGTATGTTTCCTTTAATCAAGGCACATCATGGGAATTGTTCCAAAACGGAATGCCCAATGTTGCCGTACACGATTTGGTCATTCAACCTGAAGCAAAACATTTATTGATCGGCACACATGGTAGAAGTATTTACAAGGCCGATATCTCAAAACTACAACAAATGAATATGGAGATTATAGACGATGATCTGTACGTTTTTGATGTAGCTAACATAAAACATTCTAAACGTTGGGGGAGCAGCTGGAGCAGTTGGGGCAAAACACAAACCCCGGGCCTTGATGTAACTTTTTATTGTTCAAAACCAGGTACTTGTACTGCTGTGGTTAAAACTGCAGACGGAATTGAAGTCAGTGCTACGGAAATAGATGCCGCTAAGGGATTAAATATTTTGTCTTATGATGTTGCTTTTACGAAAGAAGGTAAGCGTAACTTTCTTAAAAAGAATAAAATGAAATTGACCGAAGCTAAAAATGGAAAAACGTATTTACCCATAGGGAACTATATTGTTGAGATTTCTGGTAATGGTGAAAAAGAAACAATCGAATTTGAAATAAAATAGATGCAACTAACCCTGAGCATTCCTGCATTACTTTTTCCCGCTATTTCGTTAACAATGCTGGCCTATAACGCTCGTTATTTAGCCATTGCCGCTTTAATACGAAATCTGCATAGTGAATATAGTAAAGATGCCACCGCGCCGCTTAAAAAACAGATAGAACAACTACGAAAACGATTAGATATCATTAAAAATATGCAGGCCACTGCTATTGTGAGTTTTCTGTTGGCAGCGGTTACCATGTTTTTGGTCTATGTGGAACTTGAAGTATGGGCAAATATCATTTTTGGAATTAGTTTGGTCTTTTTAATGATATCCTTGATTCTTTCATTAATCGAGGTGCAATTATCCACGAAGGCCTTAGGGATTCAATTAAAAAATATGGAGGAATAAAAAAGCCCAAGTAAGCATTTACTTGGGCTTTTTTATCGTCTAAGGCAATTGCAATTGCTTTAAAGTTTCTAAAATAGCAACTGTATCAGCTCTTTTAGTATAGTCTTCATTTACAAAAGAATACAACACTTCTCTATTTGGCCCAACAACTAATGTCGCTGGCATCGGTAGTTCAAAATTTGAATTTTCGTTATGGGCTTCTATATCAATACCAAAGGCATTGTATACTTCTTGAAGATCTTGTGGCATTTTAAAAACTAGACCGAGTTCTTTGGCATATGAGTTATCATAATCTGTTAGCACATCAAAAGCGATTTCATTTTTCTCTACCGTAGTAAGTGAATTATCTGGCGTCTCTGGTGTTATAGCGACCAAATTTGCCCCCAATTGCTTTAATTCTGGCAGAATTTGTTGTAAAGCCCTAAGCTCAAAATTACAATAGGGACACCATCCGCCACGATAAAAAGAAATGACCAATGGTCCATTATCCAATAGTTCGCCAAGATCCAATTTTTCTCCTTTCGCATTCACAAGCTGGGTTACCGGAAGTGTATCGCCCTTCTTTATACTATTATTTATAATATTTTCATTTACCAAGGCTTTAGTGGCTTTATCCATAATGGCCAAATTGGCAGTAGGAATTTGTTCTCTACTCTTTTTGTTATACGCTAATAACGTTTCTGTAAGTGACATAGTTATACTATTTATTCACTTAGGTCGTAAAAAATTTAAATCATTATCCAGTAATGGGTTAAATTACTGTTAAGGCTAAGCGTACCTGAAATAAGCAGTTATTGATACTATCGGCCTATGTGGAATAAAGCATCCCCTTGGTTCACAACCGCTTGGTGATTTACACAGAAAACATAACCATCTGATGGAGCCAATATCTTTTTGCTTCTTTTTGCAAAGGTATCCGTAATGACCCCTAGCGTCTGGCCTTTTTCAATGGCTACCCCATTCTCAACTTCCGGAATGAACATACCCGCCCTTGATGCCCTCACCCATCTTGTACTTTCTAAATGTACATTCTCTTTTTGCGATGATTTAGAACCGGCCAACATTCCATACTCAATAAGCACATTCTTGATCCCTACAATAGCAGTTTGTATCGAGAGTTCATCAAACCGCATACTCTCTCCAGCTTCATAAACCACAATAGGTTTTTGCATTTTAAAAGCTGCTTTACGAAAAGAGCCTGAAATCAATTTGGAAGCGAAATAGATTGGAGCGTTAAAAATTTCTGCAAGATTTTTACTTATTTCATCCTCTGCGGTATATCGTATTTGAGGGTAGTTGTGACGTTGACCTCCACCAGTATGAAGGTCGATTCCGAAATCGATTTGAGGCAAGATTTCATGGGTATAATGATAAGCCATTCTACTTGCCAAAGAACCAGATTTTGTACCGGGAAAACTTCTGTTCACATCTTTACCATCGGGCACATCTCTAGAGAAATGGATGAACCCGAAAATATTTAAAATAGGTACTACCACAACGGCTCCTTTTTCAATATTGAAATCGTTCTGTTCTAACATTCTTCTTAGGGTCTCAACACCATTAATTTCATCACCGTGGAGCCCGGCCTGAAGTAAAACTGTCGGTCCCGGTTTTTTGGCGTTAAAAACATGCACGGGGATATCGATTAAGGTACCTGTCGGCAAACGTGAAATTTGAATTCGCACCAGTTTATCTTCTCCTGGTTTGATATCATCGCCATTAATGGATATAACTTTATTTTCGTTTTCTAAGGGCATTTCTTTCTACAAATTGAATGATATGTTTTGCCACATTTACCCCAGTGGCTCCTTCTATTCCTTTTAAGCCTGGAGAGGCGTTGACTTCCAACAAAACCGGCCCGTTCTTAGAACGCATTAAATCAACTCCTGAAACGCCAAGGCCTAAATATTTTGTAGCGTTAAGGGCAATATATTTTTCTCTTGGGGTAATCTCAACTTTCTCTGTTTTGCCTCCTCGATGCACATTAGATCTAAACTCATCTATCTCACTGGTACGTTTCATGCTGGCCACCACCTTGTTACCGACAACGATAATTCGAATATCTTCTCCATTGGCTTCTTCAACATAGCGTTGTAATAGAATACTAGTGTCCATTTTATAAAAAGTGTCAATAATCGATTTTGCCGACTTTTTGCTTTCAGCCAAAATGACGCCCATCCCTTGCGTTCCTTCCTGAATTTTTATAATCACGGGTGCACCGCCCAAAATCCGTATCTGTTCAGCAATATTATCAGGGTTTATGGAAAATAAGGTTTCAGGAATAGGGATGCCCTTTCTCGCCATTATCTGCAGGGTACGCACCTTGTTTCTTGCTCTGGTGATGCCTAAAGAACGAGCGGTGCTGAAAACGCCGTTCATTTCAAACTGTTTTACAATGGCCGCACCATGACGAGTAACTTTCGTGCCTATTCGAGGAATTATTGCGTCGAATTCATTGGTAACATCTTCTTCACCCAAAAATATTTTTGGTTTACCATCTCCTAATTTCACGGAGCATTTGGTGTGGTCAATAAGCTCTACATAGTGCCCTAGTCTTTCAGCTTCTTCAGCAATTCTTCTCGTAGAATGTACGTTTAAACTTACCGATAAAAGGGCGATATCCATACCTAGAAAAGCAATTTTTATACCCGGTCAATATCGTTCAAATTTTTTTGATTTGCCGAAAAAGTGCCATTTTATTTAAAAAAGAGCTCTAAAAAATAGCCATTGGCCTCTATTTTGTTTAACTTTTTAGAGCTTTTTCGTAAACAAAAAAGTTATATTTTAAACAATACAACTCGCTGACTTAAACTGATTATAAATAAATACGAAAACCTTGTAAAAGTTGTTAATAACTTGTTCGTGACGTAACTTTGTAATGTTAAAAAACTAACAAATGAGTGGATTGATTAAATCTTCGCTGGCCAGAAAGGTAGTGATGGCACTTTCAGGTCTTTTTCTTGTCTTTTTCTTGGCACAACATTTTACTATCAACATTACCTCGGTTATTGATCCAGAGACCTTTAACACATGGTCTCATTTTATGGGCTATAACCCTTTGGTGCAGTACCTACTTCAGCCAATTCTTATTGCTGGGGTAATCATCCATTTTGTAATGGGCTTTATTTTAGAGTTTCAGAACCGAAGCGCAAGGGGGGTAAGCTACGTAAAGTATAAAGGTAGTGCCAACGCGCCATGGGTATCACGAAATATGATATATTCCGGCTTTGTGGTGCTAGCCTTTTTAGGGCTTCATTTCTACGATTTTTGGGTACATGAAATGAGTTACAAATACATTGATGTGCTTCCGGAAGACCCAACAAGATATCATGCGGAAACTGTCGAAAAATTCGCTCCGTTCTGGAGAACGGTTATTTATGTGGTTTCGTTTGTTCTGCTAAGCCTTCATTTATGGCATGGCTTTGCATCATCATTTCAGAGTATGGGCTTGAACAATAAGTACACCCCAGCTATCAAAACATTTGCTAAAATCTTTGCGGTGGTAATTCCGTTAGGCTTTGCTTTTATAGCATTGTATCACCACCTTAACCCGATAACACATTAATTATGGGAATATTGGACTCTAAAGTTCCTGAAGGCCCATTGGCCGAAAAATGGACCAAACATAAAAACGAAATAAATCTCGTTAACCCAGCCAACAAAAGAAATATCGATATTATCGTTGTAGGTACCGGTCTGGCCGGTGGGTCGGCCGCAGCTACCTTAGCAGAGCTTGGCTATAATGTAAAAACATTCTGCTACCAAGATTCTCCAAGACGTGCGCATTCTATTGCTGCCCAAGGTGGAATCAATGCAGCAAAAAATTACCAAGGTGATGGAGACAGCCCTTATAGATTATTCTACGATACCATTAAGGGTGGGGACTACAGATCCAGGGAGGCTAACGTATATCGTTTGGCACAAGAATCAGTAAATATTATTGACCAATGTGTTGCCCAAGGTGTGCCTTTCGCACGTGAGTATGGAGGTTTGTTGGATAACCGTTCTTTTGGTGGTGTATTGGTTTCTAGAACCTTCTACGCCAAAGGACAAACCGGACAACAATTGCTGTTAGGTGCCTACTCGGCAATGAACCGTCAAATCAACAGAGGAAAAATCAAACCAATGAACCGTCATGAAATGATGGATTTGGTATTGGTAGATGGAAAGGCACGTGGTATTATAGCTAGGGATTTGGTCACCGGAGAAATTCAAAGACATTCAGCACATGCCGTGGTTTTGGCGACTGGGGGTTACGGGAATGTATTTTTTCTTTCAACCAATGCAATGGGCAGTAATGTAATGGCAGCATGGAGAGCACACCGAAGAGGTGCATTTATGGCCAATCCTTGTTTTACACAGATTCACCCAACTTGTATTCCGGTTTCGGGAGACCATCAGTCTAAATTGACCTTGATGTCAGAGTCATTACGTAACGACGGTCGTATTTGGGTACCGAAACGTAAAGAAGATGCAGAAGCCATTCGTGCCGGTAAATTAAAGCCAACACAGCTTGCTGAAGAAGAACGCGATTATTATTTAGAACGTAGATATCCCGCTTTTGGCAACTTAGTTCCTCGTGATGTGGCTTCTCGAGCGGCAAAAGAACGTTGCGATGCCGGATTCGGGGTCAACAAAACCGGGGAAGCTGTTTATTTAGACTTCTCTGCGGCAATTAAGCGTTATGGAACCGAAAAGGCGCTTACCTCAGGTATGAAAAATGCCGATGAAGCCACTATAATAAAACTCGGTGAAGAAATTATTGAAGCCAAATACGGAAACTTATTTCAGATGTACGAGAAAATCGTTGATGAGAATCCGTATAAAACTCCCATGATGATTTACCCTGCCGTGCATTACACTATGGGCGGACTCTGGGTGGATTACAATCTACAAACAACCATACCTGGTTGTTACGCTGCCGGTGAAGCAAACTTTAGTGACCACGGTGCCAATAGACTTGGTGCTTCAGCGTTAATGCAAGGTTTAGCAGATGGTTATTTTGTATTGCCTTACACTATTGGCGACTATCTTTCCGATGATATTAGAACGGGGCCAATTTCAACAGATTCACCAGAATTTGAAGCTGCAGAAAAAGATGTTAAGGACAGGTTAGAGAAACTAATGTCCGGCAAAGGCGAGCATTCCGTTGATTATTACCATAAGAAATTAGGTAAAATCATGTGGAACAAGTGCGGGATGTCCCGTAATGAAAAAGAGCTTAAAGAAGCTATTGCAGAGATTTCCGAACTGCGTAAAGACTTCTGGGAAAATGTTAGAATTCCCGGAGAGGCCAATGCCAAAAATCAAGAATTGGAAAAAGCTGGTCGCGTGGCCGACTTTTTAGAATTAGGTGAGCTTTTTGCTAAGGATGCATTAACCAGAAACGAGTCTTGCGGTGGTCATTTTCGTGAAGAATACCAAACTCCCGAAGGAGAAGCCCTGAGGGACGATAAAAACTTCAAATTTGTTTCCGCTTGGGAATACAAAGGTGAGCCAAAAGATGCCAAGCTTCACAAAGAGACTTTGAAGTACGAAAATATTGAATTGAAAACACGCTCCTATAAATAATTGCTATGAAGTTAAACTTAAAAATTTGGAGACAGAAAGATGCTAACACCAAAGGCAAAATGGCTGAATATACCCTTGATGGTGTTGAAGGTGATATGTCTTTTCTAGAAATGTTAGACATTTTAAATGAAGAAATAATCGCAAAGGGTGAAGACCCCGTAGAGTAAGATCACCAATGTCTTGAAGGAAATTGTGTCTCGGTTTCCAGAAGATGCCAACAAAATGAG
>CAYGUZ010000071.1:6308-8124 GCA_964353215.1 uncultured Flavobacteriaceae bacterium | reverse complement strand
CTAAATAACCAACCAAACTTTAAATTATGAAAAACCAATACTTAAAGTTAAAAGGGAACCACCCCTCTTGTTATACAAAGGTATAACAGCTTATCTTAGAAATCTCAGGTTTTAACGTACTTTAACTTAGCTTGGCCAGAGTTGGTTTTCTTTTAAGAATAATTACCATTTTTTAGGATAAAATTTCACTAAAACCAGTACCCAAGACTAAAAAAGACTTCACTCTGATTCTGTTGCGGCGACCATGAATAATAAATCTGCAACGGACCAAGGAAAGATTCGAATCCATAACCGACACCATAGCCAGAAAAATTAGGTTCTGTAAACCACTCTCCCGTTCTAAAAAGGTCATCGTCTACGTTCGCGACGTTCGCGGTAAAAAGCGCATGGTTTTTTGGAGCGAATTCGTAGTCTAACCTAGCGTAAGCCTTTACAAAACTATTACCTGGGAGTGATAAAAAATCATACCCGAAAAAGGGAATAAAGTTGTGAGTTGGCTCGCTGCCAAATCCTCCTAGAATAAAATCGAAAGAAGATACATTTGAAGTTCCCAATTTAAAGCCACCTTCAGTTTCAATATTTAAGGTTAAATTTTTGAGCCATGTAAATGCCCCTCCCATTCGTGCCTTAGTAATCGAAAAATCCTTAAAATTATTGTTAAAGTCAGAAGAAAGTATGTAATAGTGCATATCTCCATCAAAATACAATCCTTTGGTCGGAAAGTACTTATCATCATACGTATCTAGTTTTAACTTTCCGTAGGTGCTAAAATAGTTGCTGTTTTCGAAAAAAGTACGATCAATAGAAGGAGGAACAGCTGCTATTGTACCTATATTATTATTTAAAGTCCTGGTACTGTAGCGCAACAATTTATGTTCAAGACCAATGCTAAAAGCAAATTCTTCTTTTAAAACGGTTTGCAGATATACTTGATTGGTCAAGTCTGTTACATCAAGATTGATTTCGCTGATATTTGGGTCATCGGGCACATCAAAATTTGAACGTATCAAACCAAAATCAACCTCTTTATCAAAGTCATTAAAATTGGAATTTACCCCAAAACTCCAATAAAATCCTTTATCCAAATAATATTGAAAATTATAGCGCACATGGTCGCCCAAAATAAAATCAAATGAAGCCACATCATCTTTTAAGAATAGGTTTTTTCTTGTAATATTCAATAAGGCCGCACTTTTATATAAATCATCATAATGAGCGCTCATTTTAATATACATTTTCGTAGCATTCTCTTTTAATTTTAAAATCAAATCTGTGCCAAGGCCATTTGAGACCAATTCGTACCGTATCGCTTTAAAATTACCAGTTGCCGCAAGGTTATTTATTCCCTGCTTTAATTTTTCAAACGGAATTTTAACTGCAAGGTTAAAACGCAGCTTACCTTTGATATACCCTCTGGTGTATTTGTTGTTGCCCTCTATGATCAATCTATTGATGCTAAGGCTATCCATAGTTTTTCTTATAATTCCATTTGCCCGTTTTGATTGTTTTTTATCCGCCAAGGCCTTTAAATCCGTCCATTTTTCTTTTGCACCGATTTCTCCTATCTCAATAATTTCAGCTCCCTTTTCAAAATCAATTACTGAAAAATCTTCGATATTGGGTTGAATATATATGTCTGTTTCTTTTCTTTTTTTAACCATATCATTTACGGTACGGTAATTATTTATTTGCAGTAAAACTTCCGTTGCCGATGATAAAGATTCTCTTTTGGCCAAAGCATCTTGCACATCGATACCAATAATAACATCTGCTCCTAGATTTTTAACCTCATCTATTGGATAGTTATTGACCACAC
>CAYGUZ010000071.1:0-6298 GCA_964353215.1 uncultured Flavobacteriaceae bacterium | reverse complement strand
CACCCCCATCTATCAATATTTTACCATCCAACTCTGTTGGTTC
This sequence comes from uncultured Flavobacteriaceae bacterium, assembly GCA_964353215.1. Lineage (GTDB taxonomy): Bacteria > Bacteroidota > Bacteroidia > Flavobacteriales > Flavobacteriaceae > Croceitalea. Next base: position 6,255 of record CAYGUZ010000071.1, on the reverse strand, counting down.
AAAAAGAGAAGGTAATGTACCACTTGCCATAATAGCTTCAGGCAAATAGCCACTATCTAACAATATGGCCTCACCGGTCTCGACGTTGGTAGCGATACATAAAAAAGGGATTGGAAGTTTATTAAAATCTCTTATATCTTTTACATGGAACAATAAGCGAACGAATTCATTGTAGATATTTTGCCCTCCGGATATCGCTTCTGGAAAGGAAACTTTAAAGTTATCAAAAGGCAGACCAAGAGCATAGCGCTCAGAATCGTCCTTTTCATAAAATGATTTTGCCCCTCTCGGCACATTATCTTGAATTAGCTTTGAAAAATCGGTCGATTTAAATATTGAGTCCAGTTCATTGGCTGAATAGCCAGAAGCATATAAGGCCCCTACTATGGCGCCCATACTGGTGCCGCCTATATAATCTATCTCTACCCCGGCTTCTTCAATTATCTTTAGTGCCCCGATATGTGCTAGCCCTTTTGCACCTCCACCACTGAGTACAAGCCCAACTTTTGGTTCTTCTTGCGAGCATACCAAAGTGCTTACTAAAAGTAACACAAGCACTAACTTTTTCTTCATTCGAATTTCTTTGTCAATGAAATGATTCATAAACTTTTTTGGCTTTGGCCATACCTATGGATTTCGCCAGATTAGCTATAGATGCTTCACGTATTCTTTTTACCGATTTAAAACTTTTAAGCAATTGCTCCGCTGTTTTTCCTCCAATGCCTTCAATCTTTTCCAACTCTGAATTAATGGCCGCCTTACTTCGCTTATTTCTGTGAAAAGAAATACCAAAACGGTGCGCCTCGTTACGGAGCTGTTGGATAATTTTTAGCGTTTCTGATTTTTTATCAAGGTATAAAGGAATTGGGTCTTCAGGAAAATAGATTTCTTCCAATCGCTTGGCTATACCTATAATCGCAATTTTACCTCTTAAACCTAAAATGTCCAAGCTTTTTAGTGCTGATGATAACTGCCCTTTACCGCCATCAATTACAATTAACTGTGGCAAATCTTTAGCTTCATTCAACAGTCTTTTATACCTTCTGAATACCACCTCTTCCATTGAGGCAAAATCATCAGGGCCTTCGACAGTTTTTATATTATAATGGCGGTACTCTTTTTTTGCCGGTTTTCCATCTCTAAAAACCACACAGGCAGCTACGGGGTTAGTTCCTTGAATATTAGAGTTGTCAAAACACTCTATATGTGTTGGGGCTTTGGATAACCTTAAGTCAGATTTCATTTGAGCCATTATACGCTTGGTATGCCGATCTGGGTCTACTATTTTTATTTGCTTAAAGCGCTCTTGCCTAAAAAACTTTGCATTTCGGGTTGATAAGTCCAATAGTTTTTTCTTATCTCCCAATTTTGGGATAGTAATCTTAACATCCTTATCCACTTCAACGGCAAAAGGCAAGTACAATTCTTTAGAATCAGATTTAAAACGTTGGCGCAGTTCAACGATGGCCAATTGCAATAACTCTTCATCTGTTTCTTCTAATTTCTTCTTTATTTCTAAGGTGTGTGATCTTATAATCAATCCGTGAGAAACTTGTAAAAAATTAACGTAGGCATGCGTTTCATCAGAAAAAATAGAGAAAATATCAACATTGCTAATTTTAGGATTGACAACTGTCGATTTTACTTGGTAGTTTTCCAATACTTCTATTTTCTCTTTGATACGCTGCGCTTTTTCAAACTCCATTTCTGCTGCGAGCGTTTTCATCTGATGTTTAAAATAGAGTAATGAGCTTTTAAAGTTTCCCTTGATGATATCTCTAATATCATCTATTTGTTTGTGATATTCGGCGGCTTCTTGCAAATTCTCACACGGTGCTTTACAATTACCCAAATGAAACTCCAAACATCGCTTGTACTTGCCAGCATTTATTTTCTCCTCCGAAAGGTCATAATTACATGTTCTTAGTGGATAAACACTTTTAATCAGGTCCAAAAGTGTTTTTACCGTCTTCATACTCGTGTACGGGCCAAAATATTCTGACCCATCCTTAATCAACTTTCTGGTTGGAAATATCCGTGGGAAACGCTCGTTTTTTATACAGATCCATGGGTAGGACTTATCGTCTTTAAGCAACACATTATACCTAGGTTGGTATTTTTTAATAAAATTATTTTCAAGTAGTAATGCATCTGATTCGGTAGCAACTACAATATGTTTGATAGACCTTATTTTTTTAACCAATACCCGCGTTTTTCCATATTCGTGGTTTTTGGTAAAGTATGATGACACCCGTTTCTTGAGATTTTTGGCCTTACCCACATAAATAATAGTATCGGATTCATCGTAAAACTGATAAACACCGGGGCTATTGGGCAACGAACTTATTTGAACTTCAATTGGTAAATGTACCATGTAAGCTTTAAGAAATTTAAGGTGCAGTACGCTTGGTTAAATTACTACCTTTTTAAAAAAGCATGAATTGTTTTTAATTTTTTAACTCAAAAATCAATGTGATTACCTTAGAATTCTATAATGTTTACAAAACATAAATACTTGGTATGTTGTTATTCTTTATCGTATTAAAATGAAGGATTAACTGTATTCTTCTTAAAAAACTATGAAAAAAATGTAATTCAACGATAAAATTGCGCAGTTCATAGGTTGTATGTAAAATTTTTCTTTATATTTAAATCAAATTAATGTTACCCCCTATGGAAAACTATTTAATTGTTTTAGGTATGTATCTGATTTTGATGCTTTTCTTCAAAATCTATTTTGCTGTCTCAACGAGAGAGTAAAACTTATCAGAAACTGTACCCAAAGTATCTTCTATTTCAAGAAGTTAGATGCGAAAAATTGAACTTAGGGAGGCCTACCGAAACAAAAGGAGAAACCTTAGTTTCGAAACCATACAAAGCCAGAGTTTAAAAATTTCCAATAATATACTCCAAATGAATATTTGGAGTTTTTTTTATTATCATGTTTTCTTAACCATCACCGAAAGTAAAGAGGTTGATACCTCTTATCTTTTAACCCTGCTTCAGGGTAAGGACAAAAATGTAATTATACCTAAAACAAAAGGAGAAAACCAAATGGAGCATTTTCTTCTTACCGACAGCACACTGCTCAAAAAAAACAAATGGAATATTCCAGAACCTGTAGATGGTATCCGTATTGATGAAAAACAAATAGAGGTTGTTTTTATTCCGCTGCTTGCCTTTGATTTAAAGGGAAATAGAGTGGGATACGGAAAAGGGTTCTACGATACGTTTCTCGAAAAATGTAATGGCAATGTCTTGAAAATAGGACTGTCTTTTTTTGAAGCCGAAAGAGAGATTGAAGATGCCGATGAGCATGACGTACCCTTAGATTACTGTGTTACCCCAGAAAAAATATATAAATTCTAATTTTCGGTCTTAGCGAAGGCTCTTTTATTAAAGAAAATCAAAATTCCTACACCAGTGCTTATCGCAGTATCGGCAATATTAAAAATAGGTTCGAAAAAACGAAAATTTTGTCCTCCAAAACGTGGCACCCATTCTGGCCAAGTAGTATCGATTAAAGGAAAATACAGCATGTCTACCACTTTTCCATAAAAAATATTACCATAAGGCTCATTAGAAAACAACTCGGCTACTTGGTTATTACTATCATTAAAAAGAAGGCCATAAAAAACAGAATCGATGATATTGCCCAGGGCCCCAGCAAAAATTAAGGATACCGCAAGTATCAGTACTTTAGGAGATTTTTTTTTGATGATATCAAAAAGCCAATACCCTATTCCGAAAATCGCGAACAAACGAAATATGGTTAAAAACAATTTTCCTAACGACTCGGAAATTGGCAGAATATCGCTAAGCTTTGTGCCCCAGGCGGCGCCTTCATTTTCAATAAACAAAATTTTAAACCAGCTAAAAACCTGAACGGACTCACCCAAAACAAAATTTGTTTTAATATATATCTTGCTCAGCTGATCTATTGCCAAAATCAGAACAATAAGTAAAATAGATTTCTTTAAATTCATTTCTGTTTAATAACTAAGACAAAAATAGCCATATTAATCGGTTTTATTTACGTAGATATCCCCCTCAATCGAGACGAGTTTATAACTAGAATTTCCTGCGGGAATTTTTGCTAGTCGTACGCTACCATAAATGCTTTCTGCCACTATTTTTCCTTCTTTTGCGGTAATGTTAATTGTTCCTTTCTGCGTTTTTACCGCTACATTTTCAACAACGTTTACAATACTACAATCGCCAGAATCTAAACTAATTTTTAAGACTTTGTATTTTCCAGAGGCCAATACTTTACTGTTCGTACCATAAACATTGACATTACAATAATCAGGAATTATAATTTTAAGTGAAATAGAAATAACTTTATGCGCGCTTAACTTATCGTTTGGGGCGACAAAATTGGGCAAAAAGTCTGCACTTACTAGTACGTTAGCACCGTCTTCTTCAATCTTTACGGCTAAATCTTTTTCATATTCCCCCTCTATACTCGCCTCTACTTTTAACTCGTTCTCTTTAGAAGTTTTTAGCGTAACCAGATAACAATTTTTGGTGTCAACTTGTATGGACTGCTTTTCAGAATTTATAATCGTTTTACGGATTGTTTTTTGCCCTATCAACGAATGGGTCAAAAGCAAAACCGTTATACATACAAATAGAATCCTCATCAACAAAAAACGCCCTAGGGCGTTTTTACTATTTCTGCATGTTCTTAGCCTCAATGCTCAATGTCGCGTGAGGAACTAATTTTAGACGCTCTTTATTAATAAGCTTTCCTGTAACACGGCAAATACCATAGGTTTTGTTCTCAATTCTTAATAGGGCATTCTTCAAGTCTCGAATAAACTTCTCTTGTCTAATAGCCAACTGCGTATTGGCTTCTTTGCTCATAGTTTCAGAACCTTCTTCAAAAGCTTTAAAGGTAGGTGAGGTATCATCCGTGCCGTTATTACCATCGTTCATATAAGCGCTTTTCAACAACTCAAGATGATTCTTTGCCTTTTCTATTTTTTCTTCGATTAGGACCTTAAACTCCCCAAGGTCTTTATCTGAGTATCTAACTTTTAAATCTTGTGCCATTTTTAGTGTTTTTGGATAAACAATTTAGTGTTCACGTCATCGAAAGCAATTTCCGTGCCTTCTTCTAAACGTTCTTCATATACTAGTTTTGCTGTTAGTGTTTCGCTCTTTAAATATGCTTCGTTAGCTGCAATGGCTTTTTCTATAAAACCATCCTTTAATATTTTTAAGTCTATTTTATCGGTAACCTCAAAACCAGATTCTTTTCTTAAATTTTGAATTCTATTTACCAATTCTCTAGCAATTCCCTCATTTTTAAGACTTTCGTCAATACTAACATCCAAGGCCACTGTCAACGGACCAGAAGTCGCTACCAACCATCCTTCGATGTCTTGAGAAGAGATTTCTACATCAGACAACTGTAAATTAATACTTTTATTATCCAATTTCAGCGTTATTTCGCCTTCCTGCTCGATTTTTTGGATATCTTCCTTTTGTAAGGCATTGACTGCATTGGCTACGGCCTTCATGTCTTTGCCAAATTTCGGGCCCAAAACCTTAAAATTGGGTTTTATTTGTTTCACCAGAATTCCTGATGCATCATCCATCAGTTCTATCTCCTTTACATTGACTTCTGATTTAATAAGGCCGGCAACTGCTTCAATTTCATGCCGTTGCGAATCATTTAAAACAGGAACCATTATCTTTTGTAAGGGCTGGCGAACTTTGATTTTTTCTTTCTGACGGATGGATAAAACTAAAGATGAAATCTTTTGTGCCGTCTGCATTTTACTTTCTAGATTGGTATTCACCATACTCTTATCAAAAACCGGAAAATTTGCCAAATGCACACTTTCAAAACCTTCTTTACCAGTAACTGCATCCAAATCTTTATACAATCTATCCATAAAGAATGGAGCTATTGGTGCCGATAATTTTGCGACCGTCTTTAAACAAGTATACAAAGTCTGGTATGCCGAAATTTTATCATGCTGATAATCCCCTTTCCAGAAACGTCTTCTGCTCAAACGCACGTACCAGTTGCTTAAATTTTCCTGCACAAAGTCTGAAATTACCCTAGCAGCCCTGGTTGGCTCGTAGTCATTATAGGCTTCATCCACTTTTTGAATTATGGTATTCAATTCAGACAATATCCATTGATCCAACTCTGGTCTATCGGCCAATTCAATTTCTTTTTCGGCATAACTGAACTCGTCAATATTTGCATATAAAGAAAAGAACGAATAGGTATTATAAAGT
>CAYGUZ010000070.1:0-8172 GCA_964353215.1 uncultured Flavobacteriaceae bacterium | reverse complement strand
GAGCGAATTATAAGTAATTAAAAATCAACATGTTATGAACTATGTTTATTAACAATTGTTCATAAAAAAAGCATCCTTTAATTAAAGGATGCTTTATAGTTTTATTTAAAGTGAGTTTAAGAACGAATTTCCTTAATCCTTGCTTTCTTACCGGTAAGGCCTCTAAAGTAAAAGATTCTTGACCTTCTAACTTTACCCCTTTTGTTTAATTCTATTTTTTGAAGTGCAGGCATATTCACTGGGAATATACGCTCAACACCTACAGTACCGGACATTTTTCTTATGGTAAAGGTTTCCGTTGCACCACTTCCACGACGCTGGATTACAACACCTTTAAAGAACTGGGTTCTTGTTTTATCACCTTCTTTAATTTCGTAGTACACAGTGATCGTATCACCGGAAGAGAACTTTGGAAATTCCTTTTTTTCTACAAATTCGTTTTCTACAAATTTTATTAGCGATTCCATTTGCGAATCAATTTAAGTGTTTTTTAAAATCAACATTCACGATTTTCGTCAGAGGTTAACTTTAATGGAGTGCAAAAATAGTTCTTAATTTAAAACTGACAATAGTTTTGAGATTTTTTTAGTCCCATCTACTAGTTTTTCTTTACATGGTTATTGACGAATAGCGAAAAACCTAAAACAAAAATTACCGTGGGTATATTTTGGAGAACATTTAATAAAGCAACCAATTTAGCTGAGGCTTCGGTACCATTAGCAGCTGCTACGGTAGTCCATATGATATTCGTAACATAAAATAATATGGTGAGAATGCTTCCCGCGAGCATTAATACGGTCGCGGTATTTTTAATCTTAAAGACTAGAATAATGCAACATATCGATCAGTAATAGTAATTGTGACAGGCCTCCTAAAATACCGCCTATAATATAAAAAGGGTCAAAAGTCATATTATTCTAATAAATCAGGTCGCAAAGTTTCAGTTCTTTTTAATGCCTGTTCTTCTCTCCATTTTTCTATTTTGGGGAAATTACCGCTTAATAATACATCTGGCACCTTATGACCTTTGTAGTTTGATGGTCTAGTATAGACAGGGGGCGCCAATAGATTATCTTGAAAGGTATCTGTTAAAGCTGAAGTTTCATCATTTAAAACACCCGGAAGCAATCTAATTACAGCATCAGATAGTACAGCGGCAGCAAGTTCACCTCCAGACAATACATAATCGCCTATAGAAATTTCTTTCGTAATAAAAAGATCTCGAACACGCTGATCCACTCCTTTGTAATGGCCACATAGTATCATAATGTTTTTCTTGAGTGATAATCTGTTCGCCATACCTTGGTTCAAAGTAGCACCATCGGGTGACATATAAATGACCTCGTCGTAGTCTCTTTCTGCTTTTAGTTTAGAAATACATTTATCTATGGGTTCGGCCATAAGCACCATTCCAGCCCCTCCACCAAATTGGTAATCATCAACTTGGTTATAATTTCCTAAAGCGAAATCTCTTAGATTGTGCAAATATACTTCCACTAGCCCTTTTTCAATAGCTCGTTTTAAGATAGAAGCTTCAAAAGGACTCTTAAGTAACTCTGGTAAAACAGTAATAATATCAATTCGCATGATAAGTACTTATATGGTGCAAAAGTAGGCTATTATTCAGGTTTTATGGGACGGGTCAAAAATAATGAAAATGTTCGCTATCTTTTTTCCAGCCTAATCTTTCATATAAATTTTGTGCAGGGCTTTCAACACCCGTTTTTAACCTAACACCTTTATAGCCCATTAGAAGGCATTGGTCTTTTGCTTTATTTAATAATACCTGACCAACTCCTTTTTCTTGGTGTGAAGGGACTTACATATAAATCGTTTAAAATGTAAAAGGCTTCCATGGATACCGACGAGATAGAGGTGTATAGTTGGGTAAATCCAATTAGAGTTCCTTTCTGCACGGCAAGAAATAGAACAGACTCATTGAATTCTAAGCGTTTCTCCAAAAAAAGCAATGGCATTTTTTTCGTCGCAAGGCTAATCGTAAAACACACGATATGCGTCAAACAAGGGTGCCACCAAAGGAAAATGGTCTTTTGTGGCACGTATAATGTTCATGTAAATGGATTAAGCCCCTTTTTTGTTTTTGTTGATTTCGTCTTGCAATTCCCGGCTTATCTTTTGCTCTCTTTCCAGAGATCGTCTACGATGTTGTTCAAACTCAGCTTCAACATCAGCAAGCGCAGATTTTGCTTGTTGTGTTAAAAAGTTACTGTTTTTGAAACGGTAAATAAAGAATAACAAAAAGGCCAACAGACCAAAAATAATAGACCAGACAATAATTTTATAAGTACCCTTGGAAACCATGGCACCGAAAAAAGACATACTATCTTTTTCTTCGGTCAACTGATTGAGATTCTTTGTAGTCTCATCCAATTTGGTATTAAGAGAGCTTATCGAAGTCTCATTTTCTGCTATTGTAGCCCTAAGATCGATAATAGTGCCATTGGCGGTAGAAATGGAATCGAGAATATTTTTTCTGAGCGTTTCCAATTCTAATAAACGAACAACCTCATATCTTTTACCAGCTTGTCTGTAATTGGTAGACTTTCTAATAATGGTCTCAAATTGACCGCTGACACTAGTGTCTTCGTTTTTAGGCGTAGTTTCGTCTTGGGCTTTAAGTGGATTTGTTGCTAATAATAATCCACCTAAGAAAATCATAATTTTTTTCATAGGAGTTCTACTTTTACTTTAGATTTAGAGCAAAACGAAGGTACATCAATAAAATAAATCACCAAAAAAATGAATTTATCTCTTTTAAATTTATTCTAGTAATAAGTATATCGTCTTACTTTAGCAATATATTTTGCTAATCTGATTACTTGATGAGAGTACCCATATTCGTTATCGTACCAGATATAGAGTACAATGTTTTTTCCATCACCGGAAATTAATGTTGCTCTACTGTCATAAATAGAAGGTGCCGATGTACCTACAATATCAGAAGAGACCAATTCATTACTTAACGAGTATTTTATTTGCTCTACCAAATCACCTTCAAGTGCATACTTTTTTAAAATGGTGTTTACTGCTTCTTGTGAAGTTTTGTTTTTAACTTCTAAATTCAAGATAGCCAATGAACCATTAGGTACGGGAACACGAATGGCATTTGAAGTCAATTTGCCTTCTAAAGAAGGTAATGCCTTTGCAACTGCATTGCCAGCACCCGTTTCTGTAATTACCATGTTTAAGGCAGCAGCTCTACCACGACGGTATTTTGAGTGCATATTATCGACCAAATTTTGGTCGTTGGTATAGGCATGTATAGTTTCTAGGTGGCCCTTTTTTATGCCCAAAGAATCTTCAATTACCTTTAAAATTGGGGCAATGGCATTGGTCGTGCATGATGCCGCTGAAAAAATCTTTGTAGTATCAGGATCATATTCTTTGTGGTTAACACCGTGAACGATATTCGGAATTTCTTTACCGGGAGCGGTAAGTAATACTCTATTGGCTCCTTTGGCTTCTAGATGCCTTGAAAGTGCTTTTTTATCTCTAAATGCTCCCGTATTGTCGATAATCAAAGCATTATAAATGCCATAATTGGTATAATCGATACTTTCTGGTTTATCTGCACTTATAACGTAAACTGTAGTGCCGTTGATCAATAATGCCTGTTTTTTAGCGTCGATTTCCACTGTTCCGCTGAATTGCCCATGAACCGAGTCGGTGCGCATTAGGGCAGCTCTTTTTTCTAGAACAGCCTCACTTACCTCTCCACGAGTGACGATTGCTCTTAACCTTAACTGGTTGCCCTTGCCCGTCTTGGCCATTAATTCTCTTGCCAATAAGCGGCCTATTCTACCAAAGCCATATAAAACCACGTCTTTTGGTTTAATATCTTTTGAATCTTGCGAATCATTAAGCTTGTCTAATACAAATGCTTTTACGTTTAAGTGGCTATTTTCTTGTGAATGGTACTCATAGGTTAGCTTACCAATATCTAGCTTCGCAGCTGGCATATTAATATCGTTTATAGCTCTTAAAAGCTCAACCGAATCAAAAATGGAAATCGGCTTTTGAACAAACTCTCCAGCATATTCATGTAGATTGATAATGTCACTTACATTTTTGTCGATAACCTGATTTTTGAAAAGCACTACTTCGATGGACTTGTCATACCATAAATCGCTTATCAACTTTATGAATTCAGTAGTAGCCTTTCGTCTATCTGCTTGAAATGCCAATTCTTTTTCGTAAGATTTAATATCACTCATAACTGGAGTACCGGTTGTTTAAATTTTTGCAAAAATAGTTATTTCAAACGTTTTCGTAAAAGGAATGATTAATAAATAAAAAGCACCTCATTTGAGGTGCTTTTTAACTAATCGTTATTTACTCTCTATTGAAAAATAAGCCTTTCCCGTTCTCCGTCTTCGGTCATTAAAGTTATACTGGTAGACCCATATCTTGATATTTTACTAAAAATGGCCTTAGCATCGTCAATGTCTTTTACTTCATCATCATCAACTTTAATGATAACCTTTCCAACTAAATCATAGTTTACATATTGTTGTGGCACGTCAATAATTTTAACTCCATTTTTAAGATTATACTTTTTCATATCTTTTGCAGATAGATTTTTAACCCGGAATCCCATTACAGGCATGTCCGCTGTTTGATTTTTCTTTAAGGTTACAGGTAAAACCATTGTTTTGCCATCTCTGTCTATTGTTACTTCCACTTCATCACCTGGTCGCTTTGCGGATAAATAGCCTGTTAACTCAGAAAACTTGGTGACCCTAACATTATCAACTTGCTTTATGATATCTTCAACTTTTAAACCAGCTTCTTCGGCTCCAGATTCTTCGGTAATACCTGCAATATAAACCCCTTGAATTTCATTAAGACCGAGCTCTAGTGCTTGTTTTGAATCTTTGATAACTGTGTTTACCCCTAGCATACCCTTTTGAACATTACCAAATTCCAACAGATCATCAACTACTTTTTTGGCAATATTGCTAGGTACGGCAAATGAATAGCCTACATAAGATCCCGTCTGCGATGTGATAGCTGTATTGATTCCAATTAGGTCTCCGTTTGTGTTTACTAGTGCACCCCCGCTATTTCCGGGGTTTACTGCCGCATCTGTTTGTATAAAGGACTGATTTTTTGCTACGGATAGTGAACGTGCTTTTGCACTTACAATGCCTGCTGTTACCGTTGAGGTAAGATTAAAAGGATTGCCAACGGCCAAAACCCATTCCCCGATTTTTGCATTATCAGAGTCACCAAATGCTAAATAGGGTAGATTTTCAACATCGATTTTTAATAGCGCAATGTCTGAATTCGCGTCGGCCCCAACTACTTCTGCCTCGTAACTTTTGTTATTATTTAGGGTAACTTCAATTTTTGTAGCTCTATCAATAACATGATTATTGGTGACGATATATCCATCTGGAGAGATGATAACACCAGATCCGGTACCTACTTGAGGTCTTTGGGTAGCTTCAGAGCCATAGAAGAACTGCGCTACAGGATTTCGTTCAACAAGTGTCATATTTTTGACGTGAACCACTGCATTTACCGTTTTTTCGGCCGCTATGGTAAAGTCTACCTCATTGATACCGGCACCTCTCGCAGAAGTGCTAAGATTGCTCGTGGTCACAAATGAAGCGGTATTGTCATCTGATAAGTAATTGTAAGTTTCTTTTTCAAAAAATAACTTGTAGGCCCCTAAGGTTATTCCCCCGGCTAAAAGGGCAACTACGAATAAATTTGCTGTTCTTTTCATATTCAAAGTTTTATTTTAACATTTAGCTTTCCTAAAAGTAGTCGAAATTAAAAGTTCATTTTAACAGTTTAACGCTCTTTTAACTGCAAAAAAATCCTTAAAGAATATAGTATCTTTACCCGATGGATTTGGATTTGCAACTTCAATTTTACAAATATCAAGGCACAGGAAACGACTTTGTGCTTATTGATAATCGTCAGCAATTATTTCCCAAAAACAATACCAAATTGGTCGCTTTTTTATGTGACAGAAAATTTGGCATTGGAGCAGACGGACTAATTCTATTAGAAAATGACGAATTGTCAGATTTTAAGATGGTCTATTACAATTCTGACGGCAATGAAAGCACCATGTGCGGCAATGGTGGGCGCTGCATTGTTGCTTTTGCAAAAAAACTAGGGGTGATTGAGAATAATACTACTTTCAATGCCGTAGATGGCCTTCATGTAGCTACTATAAACCAAGATTTGGTCACACTGCAGATGATAGATGTAGATGAGGTTAAAGAGAAAGAGAAGTATCTTTTTTTAAATACGGGTTCGCCGCATCATGTACAAATTGTGAAAAATCTGGCTAAATTAGACGTTGCAAAAGAAGGAGCTAAGCTCCGTTATGGTATATACGGTAAAGAAGGTAGTAATATCAATTTTGTATCCCCATTGCACTCCAATGCTTTTCAAATACGCACGTATGAACGTGGTGTTGAGGGTGAAACTCTCTCTTGTGGTACTGGTGTTACCGCTGTCGCTTTAGCCATGCATAAATCAAAAGTAACCGAACAAAACCATATTCACATACATACAGAAGGCGGTAAGTTGCAGGTTACTTTTCTTGAAAATGAAGGAAAATATACTGATGTATATCTTATTGGTGCTGCAAATTTTGTATTTAAAGGAGAAATTTCATGCGAGGTCTAAAAGGTGAAAATATTTATCTGAGGGCCCTTGAAAAACAAGATCTTGATTTTTTATATCAATTAGAAAATAATACGCAGGTTTGGGAAGTTAGTGGCACATTGGCCCCTTACTCGAAAGGAGTATTACAGCTGTATTTAGATAATGCCCATCGAGATATTTACGAGGTCAAGCAATTGCGTTTGTGCATTTGTAATACCGAAGACCTTGTTATCGGACTGATTGATTTATTCGATTTTGACCCAAAAAACTTGAGGGCTGGGGTAGGAATTATTATAATGGAAGAAAAAAATAGAAATAAAGGAGTAGGGGAAGAGGCTTTGGATTTAGTATCCAACTATGTTTTTGCGACGTTGAATCTACATCAATTATACGCTAATATTTTAGAGACGAACATACCTAGTATTCGGCTCTTTGAAAAGAAAGGCTTCCAAAAGGTAGGAACTAAAAAGGATTGGATTTTGTCTAACGGATCCTTTAAAAATGAAGTTTTATATCAAAAAATAAAATCTTGAAAAATTTAAAGAAAGTAATTTGGGCAACTGCTATTTTAGGACTGGTGATCTGTGGCTACTTTGCCTACTCGATTTATGGAGCTATTTTTTCACCAAACACCAGTTTTGATAACGAGGAAGCTTACGTTTTTATTCCTTCAGAAGCCACTATAGGCCAGGTAAAAGAGCAACTGACACCTTTATTAAAAGACTGGAGCACTTTTGAGGCGGTAGCACAACGTAAAGGATACACTTCAAATATAAAGGGAGGTAAATATAGGATTGCCAAGGGGATGAATAATAATGATATTGTCAATTCTTTGCGAAGCAACAATATTGCTATAAAGGTTTCTTTCAATAATCAAGAGACTGTTGAAGCTTTGGCAGGTAGAATTGCCTCGCAGCTTGAAGCTGATAGTCTCTCTCTTGTAAAAGCATTTAATGAAGCCGATTTTTTAACTGCGAACAACTTTAATGACGATACCAAACTATCTCTATACCTACCTAATACCTACGAATTTTTTTGGAATACAAATGCAGTAGATTTTCGTAAACGAATGCTTAAAGAATATAATCGGTTTTGGAATGCTGAACGAAAAGGCAAAGCCGAAGCGCTTAATCTTGACCCCTTGAAAGTATCGGCACTTGCGGCAATAGTACAAAAAGAGACGGCTAAAGTTGATGAACGCCCAAAAGTAGCAGGGGTATATTTGAACCGCCTAAGAAAAGGTATTCCACTTCAGGCAGACCCTACGGTTATCTATGCGATTAAAAAAGAGACGGGCAATTATGATACTATTATTAAAAGAGTGCTTTACCGAGATTTAGAAATGGACTCTCCATATAACACCTATAAAAACAATGGCTTGCCTCCTGGGCCGATTACAATGCCCGATATTTCTTCTATAAACGCAGTTTTAAATCCTGAAAAACATGAGTATTTATTCTTCGTAGCCGACGTTTCAAACTTCGGATACCACATGTTTGCCAAGACCTTAGCGCAACATAACCG
>CAYGUZ010000069.1:0-8201 GCA_964353215.1 uncultured Flavobacteriaceae bacterium | reverse complement strand
CTTATGATTTGGTTGTAATCGGCGGTGGAATAACAGGAGGGGGAATAGCGCTGGATGCAGCATCTAGGGGTATGAAAGTAGCTTTGGTAGAAAAGGGAGATTTTGCTTCTGGTACCAGCAGCAAGTCGACCAAATTGATACATGGAGGTTTACGCTATCTAAAACAGTTCGATTTTTGGTTGGTAAAAGAAGTGGGTTCGGAGCGCGCTATCGTGCATAAGTTGGCCCCACATTTGGTATTGCCCGAGAAAATGCTTTTGCCCCTAATCGACGGAGGTTCATATGGTAAGTGGTTGACGTCTATTGGGCTCAAAGTCTATGATATTTTGGCTCAGGTGACTGGTGATGATAAAAGGCAAATGCTCGAAAAAAAAGAGGCCTTAAAACTAGAGCCGCTTTTGCCCAAAAAGATTCTAAACGGCGCAGGTTATTATGCCGAGTACCGTACCGATGACGCAAGATTGACAATCGAAAATATTAAAACAAGCCTTAATTACGGTGCAAAGGCCTTAAACTATGCTGAAGTTGAGAATTTTATCTATGAAGATGAAAAAGTAGCCGGAGTACAGGTTATGGATGTGGCCACAGGCACACAGTTCAATATCAAGTCAAAATATGTAATAAGTGCTGCTGGCCCTTGGGTCGATGAGTTACGAAGTACTAATAATTCTAAAAAAGGAAAGCGACTACATTTGACAAAAGGGGTACATCTGGTATTTCCTTTTGAAAAACTTCCAGTAAAACAATCCGTGTATTTCGATATTCCCGATGGGCGAATGATGTTTGCCATCCCTAGAGGAAAAATCACCTATGTAGGCACTACGGACACCAATTTTAATTTGGATAAGGACAATGTTAAAACAGATATCGCGGACGCCATTTATTTGATTTCTGCGGTCAATAATATGTTTCCGGATATCAAATTAGAATTGGACGATATCATTTCTTCATGGGCAGGTCTTAGACCATTAATTCATGAAGAAGGTAAATCGGCTTCAGAGCTATCTCGTAAAGACGAGATCTTTACCTCAGATACGGGGTTAGTGAGTATTGCAGGAGGAAAGCTTACAGGGTATCGTAAGATGGCCGAGCGTGTGGTAAATCGTATTTCGAAAAAAATGGAAGAAGAATATGATTTAGATTTCAAGGAATGTACTACGGATAAAATTCCGCTGTGTGGAAGTCAATTCAAAAAATTCAAACATGTTAAAAAGTATATCGAGGAAGTCTTTTCAAAAATAGAGCCCGATGGCTTTGTGCACTATGATGCTTGGTATCTCGTGACCAATTATGGAAAGCAGACCGAAGAAATACTTGAAGCGTACAAAACTTTTAAAAATAGTGATGCTGGGTTGCGGATGCTACGTGCAGAATTAAAATTCGGTATCGAAAATGAAATGGTTCTTAATCCTATGGATTTCTTCATTCGTAGGACCGGGCGTTTATATTTTGATATAGACAGTATTAGAACCTATATGGAACCTGTACTGGCAGATTTTAAAAAATCATACGACTACGATGATGCTGAAATTCTAAAGTTTAAGGAAAAGTTGGAAGAAGAGCTGGATTCCCACTCTAATTTTTCTTTGGAAAGGGCCTAATCAATTTTATCGGTTAGTTTTTTAAAGGTTTTTTTTGCGTCTTTATTTTCATACAGAATATCGTAAACCGCATTAATTATAGGAGTTTTACTTTTTTTCTTGTGCTTTTGATTGAGTAGATGCGCACTTTTGCTAGCGTAGTAGCCTTCGGCAACCATATTCATTTCCATTTGGGCACTTTTTACAGTATAGCCTTTGCCGATCATATTACCGAACATACGATTACGGCTAAAAGTAGAATATCCGGTAACCAATAAATCTCCTAGGTATGCAGAATTATTAATGTTTCGTTTCATTTTATGCACACGGTCAATGAAATGTTTCATTTCACGAATTGCATTGCTCATCAAAACACTTTGAAAATTGTCTCCATAGCCTAAGCCATGGGCAATACCAGCTGCAATTGCATAGATATTTTTTAGCATGGCGGCATATTCGGTGCCAATAATGTCGTCTGATATTTTGGTCTTTATATAATGGCTTTGCAAATGAGAGGCGAGTAGTTTTGCTTTTTTTTCATCGGCACTGGCGATTGTAAGATAAGACAAACGTTCTAGGGCTACTTCTTCTGCATGGCAGGGTCCGGTAATGACACCAATATTTTCAAAAGGAATATTATAGTGGTCATGAAAGTACTCTCCAACAATTAATCCGGTTTCTGGTACTATTCCCTTAATAGCCGAGAAAACAATTTTATTCTCGAGAGATACGGTCAGTTTTTTCAGTTCCGTCTCTAAGAACGCTGATGGAATGGCAAAAACAAGTACTTCTGAAGCTGCTACAGCTTCATCTATGACATCGGTCAGCGTAATTCTTTCATTGTGTAGTTCCACAGAACTTAAATAATTGGGGTTATGCCCCTCTTTTCTGATATGTGCTATAGCATATACACTTCGCATATACCAATGCACATCATCAGAATTTTCCGTTAACATTTTTACGATAGCTGTGGCCCAACTACCACCCCCTAAAACTGTAATCTTCAAATAGAATGTATTAACATCGATTAAAGGGTTAAAGGTAGGTAAATCAAAAAGAATTCATATTAAACATTGACTTTCAAATAGTTATATTTTTTGGCATGATGCTTGAAATTGTATTATCAAATCATTAAAACCAAAAGATATGGGAACAAAAAAACTACTATTCGGATTATTAGGGATTGGACTTTTTGCAACCTCTTGCTATACAGAAGTTATTTTAGACGATACTATAATTGTAGAGTCCGCTTTTAATACTGATCAGGCATTGCAGTCTTATGATTTATGGTATGTAGATATCAATGCAACTAAGGGCAATGGAGAAGTACCATTTTTGCAACGTGCATTCACCATTTCTTTTGATAGGGGCATCGTTTATGCAAATAATAATATTGTTGGTATAGGCAAGACTGGCAATGGGCTTGGTATTGATATTGGTTCATATTCAACATTAAGCGGCGTGGTAGATATTGACCATGATGTAGATGGTTTATGGGCCCTAGAGGTTTTTGCCGTAAACAATTCGACTTTAGAACTTTATGATGCACGCTCCAATACATCGTACTTTTTAAACGGGTATCGACGTCATAATTTTGATTACGACAGGGTGTTTTATGAAAATATAAACTTGTTTCTGCAAGAATATGGCGCATGGGAGAAAACTTTTACAAGTGAAGTTGGTGCAATAAATGAATTTGATGATGAAAATTACTTGCAGTTCTTTTCAGATAATGGAGGGTATTTTAGATCTTCAATAGACGCATTTAATACTCCTTTGCAGAATCTTCAGTGGGATTATGAGGGAGACTATGAAGTTTTTGATACCAATGATGAAACTTTAAAAACTTTAACACTCGATTATGACTTTTTGGGCAATGATTATTTTGAGTTATACGTTATTGATGATAGTACAATAGAACTGTACCACGTTGCCAGTGAAACGGTGTATGAATTTGGAGGCAGAGGGTTTATACAGTTCTTAAAATCAGATAGTAAAACAGGTAAAAAGCGTGTAAAATCTTTAAATAAAAAGATGAATGTAACGCGAAAACGTAAAATGTAAGGAATACAAATAG
This sequence comes from uncultured Flavobacteriaceae bacterium, assembly GCA_964353215.1. Lineage (GTDB taxonomy): Bacteria > Bacteroidota > Bacteroidia > Flavobacteriales > Flavobacteriaceae > Croceitalea. The sequence continues at coordinate 4,544 of CAYGUZ010000069.1, read as the reverse complement.
TCTACGACTATTAGAACAAGTTTTTTGGTTGGTTATTTAGTTAGGAACCGCCCCGGAGTGTCTAAGACTCGGGGCGGTTCTTTTTTTAAATAAGTTTTTCTAAATTCTGATGGATTCTCACCCGTGACTTTTTTGAAACTTCGATTAAAATACGAAAGGCTTTCAAAACCACATTCAAAACATGCCTCGGTCACATTTTTACCTTTTAAAAGCAATCGCTTGGCCTGGCTTATGCGATATTGATTTAAAAACGCAATAAATGTACTTCCGGTAGCTTTTTTAAAATACCGACAGAATGCGGGCTTGGTCAAATTACAAAGAGAAGCTACTTCTTCAAGTAAGATCTTAGACTGGTATTTCTCGTCAATAAAACCATAAATTTTACGGATTCTTTTTTGTTCTTTGCTACTATACTTATTAACAAATGGGGTTTTATGCAACAACTCAAATTCCTTGCTGCTAGCTAATAATTTTAAAAGATTCATAATGGTCATAAAATAATCAAAAGGCTCAAGGGAGTGCAAGGTTTTCATGAGTTCTCCTACATCCTTTTTAGTGGTTCCAAAGAATGCAATTCCATACTTGGCCAGTTCTAGTAGCCTATCAATTTGGTGCAGCTCTGGCAAACTGTCTAGTATCTTATCCCTAAAATTAGATTTAAAGTGTAGAACTTCTTTGCGATAGGTCGTTGTTACTCCGTGATCAAAGTTGAGGTGTGGTATATTGGCGCCGATTAAGACTAGGTCACTCTCGTTGTATTCTGATATGTGATTTCCTACATGTCTTTTTGCACTAGCTCCTTCAATATAAACAAGCTCAAGCTCTGGGTGAAAATGCCAATAAAATAAATGATTCAATTTAGGATTGTGCAAAAGTCTGAAGGGACTTTTAGCATCTGGGGAGATGGTTTCCAATTGAATTTTCATAGATGCCTTTTTATTAAAAATAGCACAAAATTGTCATTAAAAATGAGTAATAACATTCAAAAAGTTAAAATAGTACAAATTTATGTCAATATTAGCATCAAAGTGTAATGGTGACTCTACTACATTTGAACCAGTAAAACAAATATTACGACTATGAAGAATGCTGAAAAATTAGAAATGGCGAATAAGGGGCATGAAGAGATTCCCGGAAATCCTTCTACGGCCACCACTAGCAAAAAAAGTTTAAATAAACGCTTGAATAAAGAACCGCTAAGAGTTCTATCTGAAGAGGATTGGAGTTTTTGGATTCATAACGGATATATCGTAATTAAAAATGCGGTATCTAAAGAACAAGCTCAGGCAACTGCAGATTTTCTTTGGGAATTTGACGAGAAAGACCCTAATGATCTTAGCACTTGGTACGCACCGCCTCGAGCAGAAATGCAAATGAAGGAGTTAACGGGAACAGGAATGGTAGAGGTATACAATCATCAATATTTGTGGAACAATAGGCAAACTCAAAGGGTATATGATGCATTTGTGGATATTTGGGGTACTGAAAAACTATGGGTCACTATTGATAGAGCAAACTTGAATTTTCCACAACGGCCTGGAGACAACAAAAAAGGATTTATCCATTGGGATTACGACCCTGAGACCAGACCACAAAACGTTCAAGGTGTTCTCGCACTGGCCGATCAGACAGATGAGGATATGGGAGGTTTTCAATGCATTCCATGGCTATATAGAAATTATGATACCTGGAAGCTGGCACAACCTGAAGACCGAAATCATTTTCAACCAAGTTTGGATGGTATAGAAAATAAGATTGTAAAGGTTAAAATGAATGCTGGAGATTTGTTGATTTTTAACAGCACGGAGCCCCACGGTATTAGACCTAACAAATCAAAGGATAAAGTGCGTATTGCTCAATATATTTCAATGATGCCTGCGGAAGAAGATAATGAGGCGTTACGCAATTGGCGTATTAATTCTTGGAAAAAAAGAATTGCTCCAGAAGGCTATGCTTTTCCAGGAGACCCAAGAAATTGGGAGCGTGACAAGTATGATACTGCAACATTAAATAGTCTTGGCGAAAAATTATTAGGTCTGAAAAATTGGTAAGGCGTTAATTGTAAACCAAAAAACTATTATGACAACTACTATGAGCTTTTGGGATATCGGTATTATCCTTTTCTATTTTGCAATTATCTTATGGATAGCCCAATGGGCTTCAAAAAACAATAAAACGGGAACGGCTTCAGATTATTTTTTGGCTGGTAAAAATCAAGGTTGGCTTGTAGTAGGAGCTTCTTTATTTGCATCCAACATCGGTTCTGAAATAATATTGGGGGTTTCTGGGGCAGGAGCTAGAGCTAATATGCCAATGGCGAATTTTGAGATAATAGCTTCTTTGGTACTTATTCTTATGGGTTCGGTTTTTGTTCCTTATTATCTAAGAACAGGAGTATATACGATGCCAGAATTTTTAGAGAAAAGATATTCGAAAGCTTGCCGTAATTATTTGTCTGTGGTCTCCATTTTGGCTTATGTCATCACTAAAATTTCTTTAATAATTTTCGCTGGAGCATTGGTTTTTGAAACTATTGGAGTTCCTTTTTGGACAGGCGCTATTATTACCGTAATTGCCACAGGCTTCTACACTGTTTTAGGAGGCTTAAAAGCTGTTATCTATACGGATATGGTGCAAGCAGTCATACTTTTAGTTGGTACTATAGCGGTAACAGGTTTTGGATTGTATCAATTAGGAGGATGGGATGGAATGGTAGCAACTTTGGAACTAGCTTCCAAAACTGCCGGTAATCCACCTACAGAAAGGTTTTTTAACCTATGGCGACCGATGTCGGATTCTGAATACCCTTGGACCGGGATGTTGTTTGGAGCTCCAATTTTGGGGGTTTGGTATTGGTGTACAGACCAGTATATTGTTCAACGTACCTTATCGGCAAAAGATATTTCTAATGCTCGTAAAGGAGCGCTTTTTGCAGGTTATTTAAAGTTATTGCCAGTTTTTATATTCTTTATTCCAGGAGTCATTGCTTATGCTCTCTTGCAAAAGGGTGAAATTAATTTTGTCTTAGAAAACGCCGATCAAGCCTTACCTGCAATGATAAATAGTTTTCTTCCAATAGGCTTAAAAGGGTTGGCTATTGCGGGGTTGTTAGCGGCTTTAATGAGTTCACTGTCATCGGCATTTAACTCAAGTTCAACTCTATTGACTATTGATTTCTACAAACAATATAGACCAAATGCAACTGATAAGAGCTTAGTTCGTTTCGGTCAAATAGCGACAATTGTACTGGTAATCGTTAGTCTAGGTTGGATTCCTTTTATGAGGAGTTTAATGGATGGGGGAATATTTCATTATTTACAGAGCGTACAGGCGTACATATCTCCTCCAATTGCTGCGGTATTTTTATTTGGATTGTTTTATAAATGGATTAATGCCAAGGGAGCAATTGTGGCTTTATGGTCTGGATTTATCATTGGAACATTCAGATTGGTTACCGAATTCATGAGTAAGGAAGGGTCCCTGGCTGTTGAGAAAGAAACAATACTGTACTATTTTTTAGAAATCAACTTTTTACATTTTGCCCTCTTTTTATTTTTATTGTGCGCGGTAATCCTAGCGTTTGTAAGTAGGTTTGGAGAATCAAAATCTGAAGCGCAGCTAACTTTGGTTACATTTCAAAAAAATATCGAAATAAAGAATATTAAGTGGTCAAAAGATGCAACACTTACGGTATTGCTTGTTGTCTTTGTACTCGCTTTATGGGTACTATTCAGCCCTATAGGTTTGGCAGGTTAATCAACCTAAAAAAATGAATATGAACATAAGTTAAGGTCCGGGGTCAAATAAGGGGCTTAAGACTATTCTTTAAAATAATGGTATTTTTGCCCGCTTCAAATAGCACCCATGAAAAAGTACCTGAACCTATTCGACTTTAAACAAAAAGTAGATTACAAGACTGAAATCCTTTCAGGACTAACAGTTGCATTGGCTCTAGTTCCAGAAGCTATTGCCTTTGCGCTTATTCCTGGATTTTCTCCATTAACAGGACTTTATGCCGCTTTTATTTTGGCATTGGTGACCTCGATTTTGGGTGGGCGGCCAGGTATGATATCTGGTGCAACAGGGGCGGTAGCCGTAATTTTTGTGGGCTTAATACTAGAGCTTAAAAATACGTTTCCGGGTATTGAACCAGAAACGATTCTAAACTACGTTTTTGCGACGGTTATTATTGCGGGAGCATTTCAGATTCTTGCTGGTGTACTTCGATTAGGTAAGTTTATACGTTTAGTACCACACCCGGTAATGTTCGGATTTGTAAACGGATTGGCCATTATCATCTTTATGGCCCAGTTTCCTAATTTTTATCAAAAAGGAACAGACGAACTGCTATCAGGTTCTTCGTTATATATTATGCTTGGCTTAACCCTATTGACCATGTTAATTATTTGGGGTTTACCAAAACTGACAAAAGCGGTACCATCTTCGTTAGTGGCCATTGTTATTGTTTCGGCAATAGTTTTGGGTTTTGGTGTAGACACCCTTACCGTTGCTGATACGATGCGAGAAGGAGAGACTATAAAAGG
>CAYGUZ010000068.1:0-8262 GCA_964353215.1 uncultured Flavobacteriaceae bacterium | reverse complement strand
TTGGCATATATGCGCAACAAGATGCGCAGTATACCCAGTATATGTACAATACGGTAAGTATTAACCCCGCTTATGCAGGCTCTAGAGGGCATATGAGTTTAGCTGGTCTATACCGAGCGCAATGGGTGGGCCTCGAAGGCGCGCCAGAGACACAGACTTTTAATGTCCATACGCCTATCGGTTATAAAGGTTTAGGACTAGGGCTGTCTTTTGTAAATGATGTTATCGGGCCAACTTCTGAAACTTATATTGACCTTGATATTTCTTATACGATCGATTTAGATTTTGATAAGAAACTAAGTTTCGGACTCAAGCCTAGTATAAATCTGTTGGATGTCCAGTTTTCTGAATTAAATCAAGATACAGGTCAAGGTACCGACCCTACATTGCAACAAAATATAGACAACCGATTTACACCTAATGTTGGTGCAGGGGTTTACTATCATACTGATAGGTTCTATGCTGGCTTATCTGTACCTAGAATTTTAGAAACAAGTCATTTTGAAGAATCCTCACTTTCAACGGCTAAGGAGCAGATGAACTTTTATTTTATTACCGGGTATGTTTTTGAACTTAATCCTTTTTTAAAATTCAAACCGGCAATTTTAAGTAAAGTTGTGCAGGGAGCTCCCTTTCAATTAGATCTCTCGGCTAATTTTATGTATGATGAGAAATTCATTGGAGGAATAGCCTATCGTTGGGACGCTGCTTTTAGTGGTATGGTCGGTTTTAAAATTTCAGAAGAATTTTTAATAGGGTTGGCCTATGACCGAGAAATAACCGATTTAGGTGCCACGGCATTTAATGATGGTTCTTTCGAAATTATACTGCGATACGATTTTATAAAAGCTATCGGTAATTTGAAGTCTCCTCGGTTTTTCTAAGTATTTTAGATATTCACAAAACTTTATATTCATCGTTACATAAGTAGTCCGACAAAGGCTTTATTTTTGTAAAATGACGGAAGAGCAAGTAATATTGGTGAACGAAAAAGATGAACCAATTGGATTAATGCCAAAGATGGAGGCCCATAAAAAAGCTGTGCTTCATAGGGCATTTTCGGTATTTATAATGAATGCCAAAGGCGAGACTATGCTTCAGCAAAGAGCTGCCGATAAATACCATTCCCCACTTTAATCGACAAATACCTGTTGTAGTCATCAGCGAGATGGTGAAACCAATATAGAAGCTGGCAAAAGAAGGTTGCAAGAAGAAATGGGTTTTAAAGTTGAACTCGAAGAACTTTTTTCATTCATTTACAAGGCACCTTTTGATAATGGATTAACCGAGCATGAATTAGACCATGTTATGATGGGTTATTACAATGAAGAACCGGTAATAAATCCTGAAGAAGTTCAAGATTGGAAATGGATGAAGCCCGAAGCCATAAAATTGGATATTTCAAAAAACCCCAATAACTATACAGAGTGGTTTAAAATTATTTTCGATAAGTTCTATGATCATATTTCTAAAACATAAGGTTGATGAGGGTAAAGGTTAGCAGAAAAGCGCATTTTAATGCCGCTCATAGGTTGTACAGGCCAGACTGGAATTTTGAAAAAAACCAAACTGTTTTTGGCAAATGCAACAACCCAAAGTTTCATGGGCATAATTATGATTTAATAGTTAGTGTGACAGGTGACATAGACCAAGAAACGGGTTATGTCATGGATATGAAAGTGCTAAAAGACCTTATAAAAGAGCATGTAGAAGAAGCTTTTGACCATAAAAATCTAAACCTAGATGTACCAGACTTTAGGAACCTGAATCCTACTGCCGAGAATATAGCTGTTGTTATCTGGAATAAGCTAAGACCACTGATCAATTCAGATAAGGATATAGAAGTAGTGCTTTATGAAACGCCACGAAATTTTGTTTCTTACAGTGGATGATAATTTAAATGTATTTTTTACGTTTGATGATAGGTAAGAAAATATTTACAAAATGAATTTATATCCATTAAAGTTTCATCCTATAATGAAGGATCGCCTTTGGGGTGGTGATAAACTTGAAAGACTATTCAAAAAGCCCAGTGAAACGCGAACCACCGGTGAAAGTTGGGAACTTTCGGGGGTGAAGGGAGATGTTTCAAAAGTCGCCAATGGAGAATTATCTGGCACTTCACTAAATCAGTTAATAGAGGAATATTCTGAAAAGTTATTGGGAGAAAGTGTAGTCAATCGCTTTGGGAAGGAATTTCCAATACTTATCAAGTTTATTGATGCAAAACAAGATTTGTCCATTCAGCTTCATCCAAATGATGAGTTAGCCAAAGAACGACATGACTCTTTTGGAAAAACTGAGATGTGGTACATTATGGATGCCGACCCTGGTGCTAATTTAATCGTTGGATTCAATAAGAACCTTGAAAAACAGGAGTATAAAAATAGTCTTGAGAATGATACACTCTTAGATTTATTGAATTATGAACCTGTGAAAGAGGGTGATACATTTTTTATAAACACAGGAAAAGTTCATGCGATCGGTGCAGGTGTGTTACTAGCCGAAATTCAGCAGACCTCTGATATTACCTATCGGGTCTTTGATTTTAATAGAAAAGATAAGAATGGTAATCTAAGAGAATTACACACCGATTTAGCTCTTGACGCAATTGATTTCTCTAAAAAAGACGATTTTAGAGTGGTTTATGACAAAGAGAAAAATAAGGTTAATAAAATGGTCGATTGCCCCTATTTTAAAACTAATATCATTGATTTAGATTCAGATTTAAACCTTGATATTACTGAACGTGATTCTTTTTCCATATACATGTGCGTTTCGGGCAGTGCAACCGTTGAAAATGAATTTGGCAGTAGTTCAATACAAAAAGGAGAAACGGTCTTAATAGCCGCCTCAAGCAACATATTAAAAATTAGCACAAAAGAAGCTAAGCTTTTAGAAGTAACAATTTAACCTTATTTTTGAACAAAACGATTTTATGGCAAGTGTTAGGGATTTAAAAAAAGATATCAATTTTGTTTTAGGAGATATTATTGAAGCCGTATACGAGTGGGAGGCTACTACGCAAAACAAAAACTCCGATAAAGGGTCTAAGCTCATTGATGGCGCTATTAGTGCTTTCGACGAATTGATGGATAAAGTACATGCCAAAGATGTTGAAAATTCGAAAGCTCATTATAAAGCTATTAGGGCTGACCTAGAAAAGAAAGCTACAGATTTAATTGAAAAAGTAAACAAGCTATAGCCTAGTTTATTTTAAACTTTTTAAATACGTACCAAGTCTTTTGCCGTATTTTGATTTCGCTACTTTTTCATCAAGTGCATTGTAAATAGAATCTAAATATTTAGGATTTGCATCTGAGGCTTCAATAAAAGTTACATATGGTGTAACATAAGAATTAGGATTGCTTAATCCAAAATTAAGTACGTATTGATACCTTCTTAATAGATTGGTCTGTCTTAGATTTTGAATGGAATCAAATTGTTCTGTTGATAAGGTATTTTCTTTTGGCAGCATTCCTTGAGCTAATTCTAATTCTCTGGTATTGAATTTCGATAGCATTCCCTGAAATTCTGCATATTTTTTATGGCTGCTAGAACCTGAAATATCTGAATTCGTGTCAAAAGTATTCCACGCTGTATTGATTACGATATCCCCAGGCTCTCCAAAAAAAGTTATTCTATCATTGATTTTGTTATTGTCAGCTTTATCTAAGTAGAGGTAAAATAGTTCTGGACTCTCGATTTCATATGAAAATGAAAATCCTCCGTCCCCTTTTATAACAATAGAGTCTAAAGTTACCAATGTTGAATCTTTGGCTTTTTGAAAATATAAAGTTCCCTTTTTTAGACCATCAATAACACCCGAAACTGTCATTGTATTTTCGGTTTTCTTTTCACATGATGTCAGCGTGATTCCAAAAACACTAAGTAATAAAAGATATTTAGCTAATCGCATTAAGTAAAGAATTTTGATTAAAAGGAAGACAAAAGTATTCCTTTAGAAGTATTTTAAAAAATTAATTTAGAACAGTGAAAGAATCTGAAATATACTCAAAGGTTTCTTGGTACTTATCTCTTTTGTTTTTTAACGTCCATGCCATTAACATGTAGACCTTATCGTCTCCTTCAACAAAAGTGAAGAGGTAACTTATATCGTAAATGACCCCTTGCACTTTACCATCGAAGGCTACAACTTCAGCGTCTTTGCCATTTATCTTTTTTGAGCTTTCATTGATAAATTCATATGTGGTCAAACTTTCTTTAAAGAATTCTAGTTGCGCATTTTTATAATTCTTAAGTAGGGGCATAGACTCGTCATATTCTCCAATATCTAAGAAAACTTCTTTAAACTCTTCTTTCGGTTCATCAATGACCACAAAATAAGTTTCTTTAAATATATTCTGATATTGCAGAGATGCCTCATCATTTAAGTTTTGGGCTTCTTTCATATATTTAGGAAGTTTAACTTTATACTCCTCATTTATGGTAATAGCTTTAAAGCTTTCATCATTTAGTTCCTCTTTTTTAATATTATCACTAAAATCTATACAAGAAGAGCCTTGTAAAAGAAGAATGAGGGCAAAAATGCTTTTTAAGGTCTTTTTCATTTGATGGAATTGGATTTAATAGTGTTTGGTATTGCGTTAAAATTTAGATGCGACTTCCATTAAAAGCGCGCATAAGTATGCCCCCCCTGTACCTACAACATAGCCAAAAACAGCCAATAATATACCGACTGATGTAAGTGAAGGGTGAAACTCTGCAGCAACGACCGGAGCGGAAGCAGCCCCACCAACATTTGCTTGACTACCTACCGCTAGAAAGAAAAAGGGCGCTTTTATAATTTTGGCAACAAGAATCAACAAACCTGCATGTATTGAAATCCATACCAAGCCAATTGCAATTAGTCCTGGGTTTTCGAATACAGCACTTAAATCCATTTTCATGCCAATAGTGGCAACAAGAATGTAAATAAAAACACCACCAATTTTACTTGCTCCGGCACCTTCATAATTTTTAGCTTTTGTAAAAGATAGACCAATACCTATGGCCGTTGCAAACACAACCATCCATAAAAACTTTGACCCAAGAGATGATAAGACCTTTTCTTTATCTCTAATGACTTCAAAGGTATTTTCGAGAAATTCTGCAAAATGATTGCCTAAAAAATGGGCTAGCCCAACACCGGCAAAGGCATAAAAAAGGAGCATGATAAAATCGTGTAAAGAAGTCACCCGGGCTATTTTTGCGGTGTGCTCCGAAACTTTTTCTTTAAGAGCTTCAATTGAAGAAGTATCTGCCTTTAACCAGGTATCTATTTTTTTTGTTTTGCCAACCCCAAGCAGAATAATCGCCATCCAAAGATTAGCTACTACGATATCAACCAAAACCATACCTCCATATTTTTCTTGATTGAATTCAAACACCTCTAGCATAGCGGCCTGATTAGCACCACCCCCAATCCAACTACCCGCTATGGTCGCCAGACCCCTCCAAACGGCATCAAAACCTGCTCCTCCAACGGTCTCAGGAGAAAAGATGGATATAATAAGAATAGCTAAAGGCCCCCCGATTATAATGCCGACAGTACCGGTTAAGAACATAATTAGAGCTTTGGAGCCAAGATTCAAAATTGCTTTTAGATCTATGCTTAAGGTCATTAAAATTAGTGCTGCAGGAAGCAGATAACGACTTGCGATATAATAGGTCTGCGAACTTTTTTCGTCAATGATACCCGTACTGGCCAGAATGGAAGGCAATAGATAGCACATCAAAACCGTGGGTACAATAGCATAGTATTTTTTCCAAAAACCGGTTTTTATAGAAGAAGTGTAAAAAACAAGACCCAAACAAAGGGCAAGAAGACCAAATATTACGGTGTCTTCGGTAAACGGTATTTGGCTCATTTAAGAAATTTGGTATGTCATCAAATATAATAAAATCCGGCAGCTAAATATTGAGCCAATAGGTTAACTTCAAATTTATGGATCTACTTCTGGGAGTAAAAGAGTTAACGAAATAGTTGTCATTATATACTATGAACAAATCGGATAGCGGCGCAAAACGCCATTGCAATCTTGAGTTTATACCTAGATTGTCGCGTTGATTACTGTATTGAACTAGTGTTGACCAAAACAAAGACTTATTAAAAGTGATATTAATGCGAGGGCTTACCAGCCAGATATCTGCCTGAGAAAAAGGAGAAGGTAGTTCTATATGGTCGTATTGCGCATTAAAACCGATATTTACTTTAGGTACAAACCTAAATGTAAATCTTGTTTCTACAGAATACCTATTACCATTAAAAAAACCACCATAACTGGGTTCAATAGCGTATGCAAAGTTCTTGCGTCTATCTGATTGATACTCAAATCCAATATTTGCAAAATGATAGCCAGTTTCTGCTGGTAGAGAAATGGCATTTTCTTTTCCAGTAGGTTCAAATTCATTTGCGAGATAGACAAAGCGTTTAGATACTCTAGTTCTTAGTCTTTCTTGCGTTCTAAATTCTGCCGATGTTTCTAAAGAAACACTATAATCTGTATTTCTGAAGTCTAATCCGGGTCGCCAAGTTAGAGTGTTGAATAACTGCGCTTGGTATCTATTAACACTGCCTTTTTCAGGCCAAAATCTGCCTTCTAAGCTGTTGGCGAGTTTAAAAATATCTTTTCTTCTAATAAAGCCTAGGTCAGAATTAAATTCTTCATCAATGGATACAGCGTCTATAAATGCTGAAAAGTATCTGGTATTCTTGCCAAGGTTAGCACCGAGGGAATAATTACCCTCATTATCGTTAGGTTGAAAGGACTTATGGGCATATACTTTTCCGATCCAAGTATTATCTTTAGAGGCAAGGTTATAGTCTATCCCTAGTACTCTGTTATATTCTTCGTTTTCAGACAAAAAAGAAGTAGTGTTAATAGCCTGTCTATTGATAAAAAAGACACCAATATTAGATCGTGAAAAGACTTTCTGCTGCAAAGCCAACATCATATTATTGTTGGAAGGAATCTGATTTTCTTCATCCTTTTCAGTTTGAATGTTCAAAAAGCCTAAGCGAAGATTATTATTGACCTTACCACTGAGCCTAAGCCCTGCTAAAATTCTATTTTCTATGGTATTGTCCAAAGTGTCTCTCGCTATACCTATTCTTCTTGAAAAAAATGGATTTGCATCCCTGCCACCACCAAAACCACCAAAAAGGTCATTGTTATCCACAAAAAATTGTCTTCTTTCTGGTAGTGCTACCTCAAAACGAGTAAGATTAGTGATAAAATTATCTACTTCTACTGTTGAAAAATCTGGATTTATAGTTAGATCTAAGTTTAAACTGTTGCCAATAGAAATTTTGGCATCGCCACCAACTTTAAAATTATTCAAGCTTCGATTGCTCTCAAAATCTTTAGAACTTATGCCGTTTATATAGGGTATAAGGGCTAATGGTGTTCTAGATTTTCCTAAAGGTTTTTCAAAAACCATATCTCCCATGAAGGCTAAGGTAAAGATGCTCTGATTTTGAGGAATATGCATCCAAGTACTTGTCTCGTTAGATTGAGTGTCAAAGCGATAACTGTTAAAACGCCATTTTGTTTCACCTTCATTAAACTTGAAAGAAGTTAGGGGTATGGCCCATTCGGTAGTATAATATCCATCGAACATTTTAGATTCTCCTTTCCATTTTACATCCCAACTAGTAGTAAAGCTTCCGTTATCACCACCACCGTTAGAAATAAGAGCCTCTCTTCTCACACCATAGGGATTAGAACCGAAGAGGAAGGCATTTGTACCATCATTGAAAGTATCAAACAATAGGCTTATGTTATCGTTTCCTCCAGCCCTAAAGTCACGCTGTAAAGAAGGAATCACATAATTATTTCCAGTAGTGTAGACTTTAATTCCAACGTAGAGTATCGTATTGTTGTAAAGCATTTTTATATCTGTCGGCTGTTCTGCTTGCACAGAATCAGTAGGGAAGTATTGGTAAAAATCGTTTGCACTTTCGGCACTGGCCCAAATAGGTTCGTCTAGAATTCCGTCTATTTTAATATTATCTGAAATAAGTTTTACCGTGAAAGACTTATTCTGATTTTGTGCATTAAGCTTAAAAATGAAAATTAGTGCTAGTACAGCAGTGTAATATCTTGCCATATTTAAGTTTAAGTTAGCCCAACAAATTTAATGGTAAGCAACGTTAAAAAAATGCCAAAAGAACTATTCTGAAGTATTGTCTTTTTTCTTAGGTTCGCGTTTTGCTTCTTTAAGGCTTTTCATGAGTATCCACTCTATTTGGCCATTGGT
>CAYGUZ010000067.1:0-8264 GCA_964353215.1 uncultured Flavobacteriaceae bacterium | reverse complement strand
AAAATATACCGAGGTATTTGAGGTAGAAGAAACATTTTTTAAAGAGAAAGCGCTTTTTAAGCAAAAAATACGACTTCTTAAACCCGATTTAAAGCAAATTTCGATAACTCTTAATTATCAGATTTGCAAAACCGTGTGTCTGTTACAACAAGAGGTATTTGAAATTTCTTTAGATGGAAATACATTTGTTGCCAGCCAACAAAAGCTTGATGTACGCAGCTTGGCGATGACCGAAGCCTTGCAACTTGATTTAAAGAATAAGGAGCTTTTAAATTCCGATAATAAAAATGGTCCTTCATCAGGGTCTGGGGTTTGGATGGTTTTTGGACTTGGCTTTTTAGGCGGATTAATAGCGCTGCTGACACCTTGTGTTTTCCCGCTTATTCCCTTGACGGTTTCTTATTTTACCAAACAGTCTAAAAACAAGTCAAAAGGAATAACAAATGCCGTATTGTACGGTTTATTCATTGTATTGATTTATTTTCTACTGAGCTTACCATTTCATTTATTCGATTCCGTAGATTCTCAAATACTAAACACTATAGCAACCAATATTTGGCTTAACATATTTTTCTTTATAATTTTTGTGTTTTTTGCCTTTTCGTTTTTCGGGTATTATGAACTTACCTTGCCCAGTTCTTGGGCAAATAAAATGGACGCCGCTTCTACTAAGGTCGGTGGTGTTTTCGGGATCTTTTTTATGGCCTTGACCTTGGCCATAGTTTCATTTTCGTGCACAGGGCCTATTCTAGGAGGTCTTTTGGGGAGCACAGCTCTTGCACAGGGTAGCGTTGCTACAAACCTATCTTTTGGTATGACTGGCTTCGGTTTGGCTTTGGCACTGCCATTTGCCCTTTTTGCTTTATTTCCGGCATGGTTGAATTCGCTGCCCAAATCTGGTGGATGGATGACAACTGTAAAAGTGGTTCTTGGCTTTTTAGAGTTGGCACTGGCCTTTAAGTTCTTGTCGAACGCTGATTTAGTAGGTAATTGGGGAATTTTCAAGAGAGAGATTTTCTTAGGAATATGGATCGTACTATTTGTTTTGCTAACACTGTATCTTTTTGGGGTTTTTCGTTTCCCTCATGACGGACCAAAACAAAAATTAAAAACAGGAAGAAAACTAACGGGATTGCTAAGTGCTGCATTTGCGCTATATTTAATACTAGGCCTTTTCAATATGGCCAGTTTAAAACTATTGAGTGGTTTTCCTCCCCCAGATTTTTATAGTGTAAATGAAACGGAATCTGACTGTCCTTTAGGACTGGACTGTTTTAAGGATTTTGAGGAGGGCCTAGCTTACGCAAAGGCTAAAGAGAAACCAATACTGCTAGATTTTACAGGTTGGGCCTGTGTTAACTGTCGCAAGATGGAAGAAAATGTTTGGAGTGATTCTAGAATTTACACCTTATTGAAAGAAGACTATGTGTTGATTTCTTTATATGTAGATGATAGAAAAGAGCTTGCAAAAGAACAACAGTTTGACTTTCAATATACATCGGGCAGAATAAAAGCCATAGAAACCGTAGGGCAGAAGTGGGGTACTTTTCAGACGATTAATTTCAACGCCGCGTCACAACCATATTACGTTTTACTTTCTCAAGATTTAGAAGTTTTGAATTCTGCGATCCAATACACTGATATTGAAACCTATGAGTCTTGGTTGAAAACAGGCCTCGAAAGACATCTGCTTTCTAGGCATTGATATGGTGTCGCTTTAAAGAATATGACTTAACTTTAAGGCACAACTAACTTAACTTTTCCATGAGAATAATAAAGAAAGTACTATTGGTACTACTGACTTTGTTGGTACTGATTGGTATTGCATCCCTCTTCTTTATAAATTCTTTAAAGCCTGATTATGAAGGCATAAAAGAATTGAATATGCTTTCAGCTGAGGTAAATGTGCATTACGACACGTATGGCATACCTCATATATATGCCGAGACCGAAGAAGACGCCTTTAGGTCATTGGGTTATGTGCATGCCCAAGATCGACTGTGGCAAATGGAACTCCTTCGCAGAGTAGGTAAAGGGGGGTTGTCAGAAGTATTCGGAAAAGATCTGGTCGCCACTGACCAATTCTTTCTCTCCCTTGGTATTGATGACCATACCGACAAGACCGTTGCAGCTTTAGATAAGAATAGTGAAATGGTCAGGTTGTCCGAAGCTTATTTAGACGGTATAAATGCATTTATAACTGATGGGCCTACACCTATTGAGTTTTATCTTACAGGTATAGCTAAAACTCCTTTTTCAATAGAAGATATTTACAATGCGGTCGGTTATATGGCTTTTAGTTTTGCTATGGCACATAAGACAGATCCCTTATTGACTAATATTCGAAATCAATTAGGCGAAGAGTATAGTAATGATTTGGTAACTAATTCTAACAATAATTCTGTTTCGATTAAAAACTACAATAAAAAAATAACCGATAGCATCCCTAGTACCATAACAGCAAGCGTTACAGAAGCATTGGAAAAACTACCTATTCCACAGTTTGTAGGCAGTAATAGCTGGGTTTTAGCACCGGATAAAACAAAAAACGGTAAAGTGATTCTAGCGAATGACCCTCATATTGGTTTTGCTCAACCTTCGGTGTGGTACGAGGCACATCTAAGTACGCCTACTTATGAAAAATATGGATATCATATGGCGGGTATCCCCTTTCCACTTTTAGGGCATGATAGAAATTTAGCTTACGGTCTCACCATGTTTGAAAATGATGATATTGATTTTTATTATGAAGAAACCAATCCTATAGACAGTACACAATATAAAACCGAATCTGGCTGGAAATCATACGAGTACGTTTCAAAAACAATAAAGGTAAAAGATGGGTCAGATGTTGTTTTCGAATATAAGAATACAAGACATGGCCCTGTATTAAATAATATTGCAAATCAAATAAATGGGGAACGCCCTGTTGCCATGTCATGGATTTATACTAAGATAGAGAATGAAGTTATGGATGCGCTTTATGGAATAAACCATGCAACAAATATTAGTGAATTCGCTAAAGCCCTACCAAAAATTCATGCACCAGGATTAAATGTGATGTATGGCGATGCCGAAGGAAATGTTGCTTGGTGGGCCAGTGCGAAGTTATATCAGATGCCAGATAGCGTTTCGACCAAATTTATTCTTGATGGTACTTTAGGTAAACAAGAACCACTACGTTTTTTGGACTTTTCTGAAAATCCTCAAGCGATAAATCCACCCTGGAACTATGTCTACTCTGCCAACAACCAGCCCGATTCAATTGCAGGAATGCTCTATCCAGGATACTACCTGCCAGAAAATAGAGCGAAACGTATAATTACACTTTTAGATGAAAAGGATGATTGGGACAAAGAAGCAGTAAGTAAAATGATATTAGATGTTACCTCTTCGGTTAATCCAGAAATTGTAACGGCATTTACAAAATTTGTTGATATCTCAAGCTTTTCAAAAGAACAATTGATACAACTTGACGCACTTAAAAATTGGAAAGGAAATTATCCATTGGAAAGTGTTAGTGCTACCCTATACCATAGGAACGTGTATTATGCCCTTAAAAACACTTTTGAAGATGAGTTGGGTAAAGAACAATTTAAACAATTTTTAGGAACTCATATCCTAAAGCGCCATATGGCTAATGGCACACACAATAAAGATGGGCTTTGGTGGGATAATATTAACACAAAAGATAGAATTGAAACTCGAGATGAAATTGCATTAAAGTCATTTGCTGATGCATGGAGTTCTTTAATTAAAGATTTAGGCCCTGACCCTTCTAAATGGACTTGGGATAGGGTACACACCATTGAGCATGCTCATCCGATAGGGCAGGTAGCCGCTTTACGCAAATATTTTAATGTAGGTCCATTTCCAATTCATGGAACAAGGGAGGTAATTAATAATATGGCTTTTCCCTATGATAGTACTGGTTTTTATAAAGTTAGTTCTGGACCATCGACCAGGCGCATCATTGATTTCTCGGATGTAGAGAATAGTATAAGTATTTTACCCACAGGGCAGTCGGGCAACCCCTTCAGTAAACATTATAAAGATCAGGCAGAAATGTTTGTTAAGGGTGAGTTTAGAAAAATGATGATGAACAAGGAAGAGATTTCGAAAACTTCAACTTCATTGCTTATTTTTAGGCCTAGTCAAAAGTAAACTATGCTCATTAAGGTTTTCGGCAGTGCGGTCTTTGGCGTTGAAGCGACTACAATTACGGTCGAAGTCAACGTAGATAAAGGAATAGGCTATCATCTAGTTGGTCTACCGGATAATGCGATTAAAGAAAGTAATTATAGAATAGCTGCTGCTTTGCAGAATAACGGCTATAAGATTCCTGGCAAAAAAATTACTATTAATATGGCTCCTGCCGATTTGAGAAAAGAGGGGTCAGCTTACGATTTAACGCTTGCTTTAGGAATTTTAGCTGCTTCAAATCAGATTCGGTCAGAAGATATAGAAAAGTACCTTATCATGGGAGAACTTTCATTAGATGGAAGCTTACAACCTATAAAAGGAGCATTACCTATCGCGATTAAGGCGAAAGAGGAAGGTTATAAAGGTTTTATACTTCCTTTACAAAATGCAAAAGAGGCCGCTATAGTAAGTGATTTAGCGGTATATGGAGTTGAGAATATAAAAGAGGTAATTGACTTTTTTGATGCACAAAAGCCTTTGGAGCAGATTATTATTGATACTAGGGCTGAGTTCTATAAAAGTTTGGATTTTCCTGAGTTTGATTTTTCAGATGTAAAAGGTCAAGAAAGTATAAAACGCTGCATGGAGATTGCCGCAGCTGGCGGACATAATATTATTTTAATTGGGCCTCCTGGAGCAGGGAAGACTATGCTAGCAAAAAGATTACCCTCAATTCTTCCCCCGATGACTTTACATGAAGCTTTGGAAACCACCAAAATTCATAGTGTTGTTGGTAAGATTAAGAATATGGGCTTAATGAGTCAGCGTCCATTTCGCTCCCCTCACCATACGATTTCAGATGTTGCGCTTGTAGGTGGTGGGGCTTATCCGCAACCTGGAGAAATATCGCTCTCACACAATGGCGTTTTGTTTTTAGATGAATTACCAGAGTTTAAAAGAGGTGTATTAGAAGTAATGCGACAGCCTTTAGAAGATAGAGAGGTGACAATTTCAAGGGCGCGGTTTACCGTTACCTACCCAAGTAGTTTTATGTTGGTGGCAAGTATGAACCCAAGTCCGGGCGGGTATTTTAACGACCCAGATGCACCGGTCACATCTTCGCCAGCTGAAATGCAGCGCTACCTTAGCAAAATATCCGGGCCTTTATTGGATAGAATCGATATTCATATTGAAGTGACTCCGGTTCCGTTCGATAAATTATCCGAAGAGCGAAAAGGGGAGGGTAGTGTTGAAATAAGAAAACGGGTTACCGCAGCTCGAGAAGTACAAACTACACGGTTTTTTAAACTTGAAAATGTGCATTATAATGCACAAATGAATACAAAACAGATCCGCGAGCATTGTAAGTTGGATGAAACCTCAAAAGAACTTTTAAAAAATGCTATGGAACGATTAAATCTCTCTGCTAGGGCTTATGATCGTATTTTAAAAGTGGCGCGTACGATAGCTGATTTAGCCGGTGATGAAAACCTGAACGGAAATCATATCAGTGAGGCTATTCAATACCGTAGTCTGGATAGAGAAGGGTGGTTGGGGTAAAAGTTTAACCCACCATCTTGATATTGGCTCGCAATCCTTCGATGATTCCTTGAATGTTTTTCACGGTATCCAACAAATAGTATTTAATTACCACATGTGGTATACGAATAGTGGTAAATCCGTTTTTAAAAGAGTGCATTGCCTGTTCTAAATCGTTAATGGCCTGACTATGGGTAATCATTTCATAATCCGTATCTATTTCAATATTTAGTTTTACTCTTGAAATGGCAATATCAACAGATTTCTTGCCATCCCACCATTCTAACATCGGATTTACCCCTGCCTCTTTCAATGCGTAGAATAATTGAATCGCTTCAACTGGAGTTCCGTTGTCTAAAATCACTTTTTTAATGAGCTTTGTATGCCTTGAACATAATTCTACCCCTAGGGAGTCCATAGAAGATTTATGCTCTTCATAGCCGATGTTTTTGTCACAATCTTTGCAGGTCATGTTAAGTAGGTCGTTTGGTATTAATATTAAGATTTGGGATTAGTATAACCTTATCTTTTTCACTTTATTATTTAAAATCGTTGTATGACATACAACTTTTAGACGAACGGTTATTTTTTAGATAAACGGCAAACAGAAATGTTAAAATTGTGGTGAAACTCTAGTTGAATATGATTCTTTTTCTACTATCTTGAATTTAATTTCAATACCAACCTATATAATGTTTAAGAAAATCGGTCCAGGAGTTTTAATCGCCGCAGCTTTTATTGGCCCAGGTACAATTACAGCATGCACGATAGCAGGTGTTGGTTTTGGCTATGCACTACTCTGGGCAATGTTGTTATCTATTTTGGCAACGATGGCTTTACAAGAAATGACCGCTCGCCTAGGGGTTGTAAGCCAAAAAGGCCTTGCACTTGTAATAAGGGAGCAACTAAAATCAAAATTGGTGAAAATAGCAATAGTAATGATTATTATAGGAGCTATTCTTATTGGTAATGCAGCCTATGAGGCCGGTAATATTGGTGGGGCAACATTGGGCATGACCGCCTTATTTGGTGATGAATACTCGGCATACTATCCTTTTATTATTGGTTTTTTGGCCTTTGTCTTGCTATGGATGGGTAGTTATAAGGTTCTAGAAAAAGTTTTTGTAGGATTGATTTTTTTAATGAGTCTTTCCTTTGTCATTACTGCTATACTCACCCAGCCAGATGTTTTACTGATTTTAAAGGGTTTATTTCTTCCTACTTTTCCTGAGGAAAGCCTTTTAACGATTATTGCGCTAGTCGGAACCACAGTGGTTCCCTACAATTTATTTTTACATGCCGCTTTGGTGAACGAAAAATGGAAATCTAAAGACGATTTAAAAAATGTAAGATGCGATACCATAGTATCGATTGCCATTGGTGGGTTTATCTCGATGACAATAATTATTGCCGCTGCGGCAATACCATCTAAAGAAATAGTTGGCGCTTTGGACCTTGCCAAAGGTTTAGAACCCTTATTTGGTAATGCCGCAAAATATTTTATGGGTGCAGGGCTTTTTGCTGCCGGTATTACCTCGGCGATAACAGCGCCACTCGCGGCCGCCTATGTAGCCAACAATTGTTTTGGATGGAATGCAGACTTAAAAGATTGGAAATTTCGTTTGGTCTGGATTTTAATCTTAGGAGTGGGAGTATTTAGTCTTTCCTTCAACATAAAGCCAATAGAAATTATACAGTTTGCACAAATTGCTAATGGTACTTTACTACCAATAATTGCTATTTTGTTGGTATGGATAGTCAATAAAAAAGAAGTGATGGGAAAGTATTGCAACAGCTTTATCCAAAATAGCATTGCATTTACAATAGTTGTTCTTTCAATTCTTCTTGGGGCAAAAAGCATTTTTAAAGTATTGGGCTTGTTTTAAATGGAACATAAAATTATAGATATCAATTGCGATGTAGGTGAGGGTGTGGGCAATGAACCGATTTTATTGCGATTAATATCTTCATGTAATATCGCCTGTGGGGGGCATGCAGGCAACGAAAAGACGATTGGCGAAATTATTAAGTTAGCAAAAAAGTATAGGGTTAAGGTGGGTGCGCACCCAAGTTATCCCGACAAAGAGCATTTTGGCAGAAAAGTTATTGATATAGCTGATGAAGACCTTAAAATCAGTATCCGAAAACAGATTTGTACATTTCTAAAAATAACCGAATTCGAGCAGGTAAAAATGAATCATATAAAGCCGCACGGTGCTTTATATAATGAGTTAAGGACAGATTTGTCATTGGCGGTTACTTTTTTAGAGGCTATAAAAGGTTTTAAAAACAGCACATTTTTGTATGTGCCCTATGATTCTGTTGTAGCAAAAGAAGCTGTAAGTCAAGGTTTCAAAATAAAGTATGAAGTGTTTTGTGATAGAAACTACAATGATGACTTAACGCTGGTCTCACGAAAAGAAAAAAATGCCTTAATAACAAGTCCTAAAAGTGTTTTGAATCATATTTTGAGATTAATTGAAGATAAGAGCGTTAAAACGATATCCGGGAGTTTCAAAAGAATAAATGCGGATACATTTTGTGTTCATGGAGATACTCCGGAAGCTATTGAAATATTAACG
>CAYGUZ010000066.1:6748-8301 GCA_964353215.1 uncultured Flavobacteriaceae bacterium | reverse complement strand
AACTAAAACTTTAACGGAATTACCTGTAAAAATTCATCTCATCCATATATTTCCATACCGAGTCGGGTAACATGGGTTTAATATTCGTTCCTAGGGCATGCTGCTTTCTAATAAAAGTTGAAGAGATTTCAATAATTGGAGCAGCCACTCTACGAATTTTAGGGTGGTCCTTAAATTGGTGCTCTATTTGCCCCTCAGAAATTCTAGGATAAACATACAGGTTATAATTCTCAAGAATTACCTCATAATTTTTCCACTTGTGAAAGCTTTTTAAATTATCCTCGCCCATGATGAGCGAAAAAGAATGCTTCCCTTCATACTTGTCTTCTAAATAGGCCAAAGTGTTCACCGTATAATTGGGTTGAGGCAAATCGAATTCGATTTTACTAGGCCTTAGTTTAGGGTAATCGGCAGTAGCTTCAAAAACCATCTGATACCTGTGATGGTTGCCTAAAAGAGACTTCTTTTTCTTAAATGGGCTTTGTGGCGTAATTACAAACCAAACTTCGTCTAAATCTGAAAATTCAGCCATGTGGTTAGCGATAATCAAATGCCCTACATGTATGGGGTTAAAGGTTCCGAAATATAGCCCAACCTTTTTCATTACTCCTCTTTTTGAGAATTTTTATTGGTAGCACCCACATATTTGGCAACCAATTGATATGCTTCCTTTAAAGCAGTGTCTAAATCATAATTCTTAATAATCTCATCAAACTGAGGAGCAGTCGCCAGTTCTACAGAGGCTTTGGCGACCCGCATATTAATCTTGTCATCGCTCTCGGTGCTCCGTTTTTTTAATCTGATCTTAAGCTCGTCCACACTGGGGGGCTTTACAAAAACTGCAAGCGTTTCTTCTGGAAATTTCTTTTTTATACGAAGTCCGCCAACGACATCAATATCAAAAATTACATTTTTACCTTCTGCCCAAAGACGTTCTACTTCACTTTTTAAGGTTCCATAAAAACTATCGCGGTACACCTCTTCCCATTCCAAAAAATCGTCGTTCTTTATGTGCCTTTTAAATTCTGATACGGACATAAAGTAGTAGTGTTGTCCCTGTTTTTCTTTTCCCCTTCTGGGCCGCGAAGTAGCAGAAACAGAAAATGCAAGATTTAATTCAGGTTGTTCCAGCAGATGACGAACAATGGTCGTTTTACCGCTCCCGGATGGGGCTGAAAAAATAATAAGCTTACCTCCTTTACTCATAAAACATTGAGCATTTGTTCCTTGATCTTTTCTAACTCATCTTTCATTTGCACTACCAATTGTTGCATTGGCGCAAAGTTGGCTTTAGAGCCAATAGTATTGATTTCCCTACCGATTTCCTGAGAAATAAACCCTAGTTTCTTTCCATTGGAATCATCAGAATTTATAGTGGTTTCAAAATACTCCAAATGATTTGCCAAACGTACTTTTTCTTCAGTAATATCATACTTTTCCAGGTAGTAAATAAGTTCTTGCTCAAAACGGTTCGCATCTAATTCTACCTTTAAATCGGCAACGGCTTTTTCAAGGCGCTCGCGAATGGTATCCAAACGTTCTGTATCCATTTC
>CAYGUZ010000066.1:0-6738 GCA_964353215.1 uncultured Flavobacteriaceae bacterium | reverse complement strand
ATAATGTTTTTAGCCTATTTTTAAAGTCTTCTTCGAGCACGTTGCCCTCTTCTGTTCTAAAAATATTTATGGCCTTCAAAGCTTCGAACAAAGCAGTTTTTATCGTGCTATATTCCTTTGGATCAATATCACTTTTATCCGTTTTAAGGGCATCTGGCATTTTAAGCGCCATTTCCAGTAATTTAACTTCGTCTCCTTTCGCAATAGCCCGTAATTGCTCCATATATTTCTTGACCATAGCTACGTTTACTTCAGCTGTGGTTTCATCACCTGTTAATTCTATGTAGAGGCTAAAGTCAACTTTACCGCGTATTAAGGATTCTGAAATCAATTTTCGAAGCTCCAATTCCTTTTCTCTATACGCTTGTGGTATTCTAGCGTTGATATCTAGATTTTTGCTGTTCAGTGATTTAAGTTCTACGGTAATTTTTTTTGATGGAAGCTGAACCACGTGCTTTCCATAACCGGTCATGGATTGAATCATATAAGATGATAAATTTTGGCAAAGGTAGGGCAAATCGAAGATTTGCAGTTTAACGTTTAGATTTTATGTGCTAGTTCAGCATAAATTCATTCAGAAGTATTTTCAAGTAATTTTCACCATTAATATGCTGTGCTATAAAATCAGCTCCATTCCAATCATCATTAAGTTTTAGGGTAGCGAAACCATAATCGGCCAAAATAGAGGAAAACTTTTGAAAGTTATAAGTCTCTTTTTGTTTGGCGTTTAAGTTGGCGTATTGTATCCTGTCTTTCTTTGAAAACATTTAAACCATTATAACTCTCGCACCCAAATATTACGATAACTTACTCGGCTATTGTCTTGGTGGTCTTGTAAAATAATTGGCGCCTTACCATGGGCCTCATACTTGGGCCAGCCAATATATTTTATAGTTCCTTCAATTTCAAAATGGTCTTGAATCAAAACCCCATTATGTAGGACGGTTACGTAGGCTGGTTTGGTCAAATTCTCCCCCTCAAATTCTGGTGCATGAAAGATAATGTCATAAGTATTCCACTCACCAGTTGGTGCGGAAGCCATTGCTAAAGGAACCGACTGTTTATAGACAGCACCTACTTGACCATTTGTATAGGTAGGGTTATCATTATTGTCCAATATCTGTATTTCATATCGCTGCTGGATAAAAACACCACTATTAGCTCTAGCCTGACCTTCATTCATGATTGGCAAGGGAGATTTCCATTCTAGATGCAGCTGAATACTACCAAAATTTCTTTTGGTCTGTATGTTACCCGATTTATCCTTTACCGTCATACTGCCATCGTCGTTAACATGCCATTTTGCTACCGTACTATCTGCTGCACTAATCCATTCATCCAAGTTAGTTCCATCAAAAAGAACAATAGCATCGCTTGGCAATCCATTAGAATCAACCGTTACTTTCGGAGGGACTGGCTCATAAATCTCTGTTGCCTCAGGGGTGGTAGGTTCTTCACCTTGATATTTTTCGTTTGAATTTTCCTCAATGGAGTTTGCTTTCTCTTCACTTGTCTTATCGGTATGCTCTTGACAACCTGAAAGAACAAAAAGTACTATTAAAACTATGACGCCGTATTTCATTTACTATAATTCTTTAATTTTTATATTTCGGTAAGCCACAATATCACCATGATCTTGCAAGCCTATCTTACCTGTTTTATACTTCCCAAAACCATCCCATGTGGCAAATTTAGAATCGGATACCATTTCATCCCAAAGAGGTCCGTTTACAGGGAATCTTACTATCTCCTTACCGTTTAGAACAACACTGCCTTCGTTGGTATTATGATTAACTGTTAGCACACAGGTATTCCATTCCCCTGCGGGGTTTACAGCTTGTGCATCACTCGGCGGAACCATATCGTAAAGGGCGCCGGCTTGACGAGTAGGACCGTTTTTAGCATCGGGATGCCTTTCATTATCAAGAACTTGAATTTCTGGCCCTGTCTCATAAGGTTGCCCGTATTTTTCATCTTCTAGAATTCCCCAAAAAATACCACTATTTCCTCCTTCGGAAATCTTCCACTCCAAAGAGAGTATAAAATTAGTATACTCTTTATCGGTGACAATGTTATAACTTTCTCCATCTCTTTCTTTAGGTGGATAAAAAACCATTGCCCCGTCTTCGATTTTCCATGGCTTAGTGACCTCTGAAGCCCTATAATAATGCCATCCTTCAAATGAAGTTCCGTCAAAAATAGAGATCCATTCAGACTTGCCTACTTCGGATGGGACTTCTTCTGAAAGTACTTCTCTTTCTATATCAGTTGCTTTTTGTTTCTCTTTACAAGAGAAGGCCATCAACATTACAATAGTGAAAATTGCTAAATTTTTCATGTATTTTACTTTTCCGCTAAAATTAGAACTCAAGACCTCAGTATCCATTTTTTTTCTATGAACGACATCTCTAAAGCGTACTAGCAAACTAAATACCTAATATCTTCTTTAATACTTCTTTATCGATATCTCCACCGGCAAAATCATCAAAGGTCTTTTGAGTGGCTTCAATAATATGATCTTGAATAAACTTTGCACCTTCTCGCGCACCTTGTTCAGGACTTTTAATGACACATTCCCATTCCATTACTGCCCAAACATCACATCCATACTGTGTTAGTTTTGAAAAGATGGTTTTAAAATCGATTTGACCATCCCCTAAAGAACGGTACCTCCCGGCACGGTCTTGCCAATCGTTATATCCACCAAAAGCACCTTTTTTTCCCGTAGGGTTAAACTCAGAATCCTTAACATGGAACGATTTGATAAATTCATGGTAGTGGTCTATGTAAGCAATATAATCTAACTGTTGCAATACAAAATGACTAGGGTCATACAAAATATTGACACGCTTATGATTATTGGTGGCCGCTAAAAAACGTTCAAAAGTATCCCCATCATGCAAATCTTCACCCGGATGTATTTCATAACAGACATCTACCCCTTCTTCATCAAAATGGTTGAGAATGGGCATCCAGCGCTTGGCCAGTTCTTCAAAACCCATTTCAACCAGACCTGTAGGGCGCTGAGGCCATGGGTGCATGGTATGCCATAACAATGCTCCAGAAAATGTAGCGTGAGCGGTTATGCCCAATCTTCTACTTGCGGTTGCAGCTTTTTTAACCGTTTCAACGGCCCACTCTGTACGCGCCTTTGGTTTTCCTTTTAAATTATCCGGAGCAAAATTATCGAACATTAAATCATAGGCAGGATTCACTGCAACGAGCTGCCCTTGAAGATGTGTAGAGAGTTCGGTAATCTCTAAACCATATGAGTTTATTTTACCTTTTAATTCATCACAATAATCTTGACTCTCGGCCGCTTTGTCCAAATCTATTAGAAAAGATTCCCATGTTGGTATTTGTATGCCCTTATACCCCAAATCTGAAGCCCATTTACACATTCCATCCAAAGAATTAAATGGTGCTTTGCTGTCTACAAATTGGGCTAAAAATACTGCGGGACCTTTTATTGTTTTCATTATAATTTTTGAGTTGGTTTAGAACTTCTGCCTCAATCTACTATCTTTAAGTGATCAAGGCTTCATTTTTTCCTTTTATAAAAGGAAAGATATAAATATAGCGATTAGCTAAGAATTAAAAGACTATGATTTGAATCAAGATACTGTTTACGATACAATTGTTGTAGGTACGGGAATAACTGTTGGGTGAGCCGCCAAAGAGCTATATGGGAATGGTTTAAAGACCTTGGTCTTAGAACATGCCCCTGAGGTAAGGCATATTGAAAACTATAAAACCATGAATGATGACCCATTGTATTATCAATTTAAAGGTCAGTTCACTAGAGAAGGTGAAAAAATATGCCACATAGCTGCGGCTCAGATGGGCACCCCCAATCAAGATACCGAACGTTTTGACTGGATTCGTGAATATCAAGCGGGCTACTGCTCTTTAACTTGGGTGTATACATAGCTACCGCTGGAGCGGTATCGATTTTGAAGCCAATTAAAAGAAAATATTGCCGTCGACTGGCCAGTTCGCAATAAAGATATTTCACCGTGGTATAATAAAGCAGAATCGTACATTGGTGCAAGCGGTGAAAAACTTGGTTTATAAGAGCTGCCTGATGGTCGATTTCTTAAACCAATAAGAATTGAAAAAACCTACAAACCGCTATGAAAACCAATTTTAAAGATGGTCACCTATTCGCCATTAGTCGTGTTGCACATGTAATTGAAAATAATATAGATGTAGAAGGAAGAAGACCCAGTCAAAATTTTTAGTAGTAATTCTTCTACTTTACCAGCAGCAGAACGGACCGGAGAATATGACACTTAAGAGCAAACCCCGTTATGCATCAGGCCATAAATGCTGAAAACACCCAAAAAACTGCTGGTGTTAAAGTGGTTGATGCTGAAACTGGAGAAGCATTAAAGTTTATAAAGTAAAATAGTTTTCTTATGTGCTCCTGCCATGGCGTCGGTCGGAATTTTATTGAATTCTAAATCTAAAATTTTCCTAAATGGAATGGGAAACAATTACGATGAAGTTGGGCGTAATATTATGGGTCATCATTATCAATTTGGGGCGTCGGCCAAATTCGATGGTCATCTTAATAAGTATTTTAAAGGTCGTAGACCTAACGAATTTTACATCCCCAGATTTGTACAAAACAAAACGGAGCAACTTCTTAATAGGCTTTGGACACCAAGGAGATGCAAACCGTGACAATTGGAGTGATATGGTGGCAGAGTTAGGCCATTGCACCGCTTAAAAGAAGCTATGTTAAAAGCAGCCGGTTTTAGAGACATAAAACCCTATGATAATGCTACGAGGTTACGAATTCATGAAATAGGTGGTGCGACCATGGGCTGGAACCCCTAGGTATCTGTTGTAAATTAAAAAAATCAAATGCATGAAGTACCGAATGTCTATGTCACGGATGGTGCTTTTATAACTTCTGCAAGTCGCGTAAACCCATCTTTAACCTATATGGCTTTTACAGCAAGGGCGACAAACCATGCTGTAGAACAATTTAAATTGGGTAAATTCGCTTAACTAATACTTTTATAAATGGAGAACGCCTCTGCAAGAAACCTCTGGGGAGATTTTTTAGATAAACACACAGAATTTGCTTTTGAAAAGGCACCTCAAGTAGGTTATTTTGGAGATAATAAAAAAGACGCCAATATTTTGGCAGATTTAATAGCAAAGGATATCAAAAGAGCAACATCACACTCACTTTTAGGGCTGCAGCTAAGGGGAGAAACCATACCTAAAATTGGTGACTTTTTTGTTGTGACCGATTGGGAAGGAAATGCAAAATGTCTGATTCGTACCACTTCCGTGAAACTACTGCCCTACTTTTCAATTCATTCAGAACATGCACGTCTGGAAGGGGAAGGTGATAAAAGTTTGGAGTACTGGAAAGAAGTGCATTGGGACTATTATACTCGCGAACTAGAGCCCTTTGGAAGAGTGCCCAGAGAGAGTATGATTATTGTTTTTGAACGGTTTGAGCTTTTGTTTAAAAGATAATGGCCGCATTAGGCGACCATTATTGTATTTGAGGCAGGGTGTAAGGATAGTAAAACTAATCCAAAGCTATCCAAACATTTCCTTCTTTATGTGATGCTACGGTGCTTTCTATAAAGTTCATGCCACGCACACCATCTTTCATTGTTGGAAACTCTCCATCATTATATTTTTCACCTCGAATTGCTTTTGCAGCTCCTAAATAAATGTTGGCCATAGAATCAAAGATTCCCTCAGGGTGGCCTGGTGGTAATTTAGTACCTGACAACGAAAGTTCAGAATTGTAAGCATGACCTGGCTTGTAAACTTGCAGGGGTTCCGTATCACTTAACTTGTAAAGAAAATTAGGGCGTTCTTGCTCCCATCTAAAGGCTCCCTTTTCACCATATATAGCGATGGCCAAACCGTTTTCTTCACCGGTAGCCACTTGACTTGAACGAATAACACCCTTCACATGATCATCCATTCGTATCAATACGGTACCATCTACATCCATTTGATTGTCCTCGTATAGATAGTTGAAGTCGCACAACAGAGACTTTATTTTTAGACCGGTAGTAAATTCAACGAGGTTGAAAGCATGAACCCCTATATCGCCCATACAAGAGCTTATACCTGCTTTTGTAGGGTCTAGACGCCATACCGAAGACCTTTTTTCCTTATCATGAATAATGGTATTAATCCAACCTTGATAATAGCGTGCATCTACTTTATGAATTTTACCAAGGGCTCCTGCCTTTATCATTTCTCGCATTTGCCTTACCATAGGGTAACCCGTATAAGTGTGGGTCAAGGCAAAAACCTTCCCAGATCTTTGATGTGCTTCTTCTAAAATTTTAGCTTCTTCATAATTCATGGTCATGGGCTTCTCACAAATCACATGAAACCCATTATCTAGAAGCTTCTTAGCCATTGGAAAATGAAGAAAATTGGGTGTTTGCACCGAGCAAACCTGAATTCGTTGGTCTTCAGGAAGTTTTAGTTCTTCTTCAATAAGGGTACCAAAATCTTTATAAACTCTATCGATAGGAATATCAATTTCTCTTGCGAAAGCGATACTCTCTTCATGGTCTGGGTTAAAAACTGCCCCCACAATTTCATAGTTATCATTAATCTGGGAAGCTACCCTATGTAAGATTCCAATTAATGAGTCTCCTCCACCTCCTAAAATTCCTAATCTAATTTTTTTTGGCATTATCTTAATTAATTATTCTTTGTATTCTACTTTTTCGTTCTTAAAAAACA
>CAYGUZ010000065.1:0-8360 GCA_964353215.1 uncultured Flavobacteriaceae bacterium | reverse complement strand
CTATTTTTTCGAACACCAATTAAATTGATACTCGTTCTTTTTGTATAATCTTCGGCCTGTTCAAGAATAGTTTCTGCCTCTTCTTGGGTTTGGGCGGCTGCAATTCTATCATCTAACTTTAAATCATCATAAACAGGATCAAATTCGGGTGTGATTAGGGTTTCGGATATCCCATAGTTAAAAGGTATCTGAAGTCCCCATTTTTTAGGGAACAGCTGCCCTACATTTACATTGGTAACGACATCATACGACATGGCGTCTTCACGAGCCCTTTCGTTGGGCATTTGATCTATGGAACCAAAACCAGAAGTACTGGTACTACCTGTTGCGGTCACATTTGCAAAATCGGCCATATTTGCGTCAATAGCCGCTACAGCTGCCCATCCGCCATTATTATCCAATCCGGCTAAACGCAGTTCGTTGAACCATACTTCACCTCTTGCAGGCAAATCATCATCATTTTTTACCCCGATCATCATACCTCGTATGCTTCCCAAAGAAGGGTTGCCACGAATACCAATTCTGTTTCTGCCTAAAGTTCTAGGTGCGAATTCACTAACCGGAACCACTTCTCCATCTACAACTTCGTAATAATTAATATCATTTAAGGTTCCATTGGATATACCAAGAGATTTCACTTTATTCAAATCTGATAAGGCAATGTCAAGTTCGTTGACCTCTGGCCAGACCGCTTCAGCTGTACCCGAACCAAACGGAGTGAACTGCAATGGCAACTCTATCTGATAAAAATTCTCTGAGAAGTCGGTTCCAATTCTTAAAAACCCTACTAATGGAGTATCATCATTAGAATAATCGCTATCCACTATTTTTTCAGCATGCATGAACATTTTAATACGCTCATACTGTCGTACGTCAATGTTTACATTTTTAAAAACACCTCTAGAATCTTCAGATTCTAAATTTTCGACCACAAAAGATAACGACTGTTCATTTTGATTGATAATCGTGTTGTTATTGTTCAATTGCTCACGAACAACGTCTGGGGGCAATACATAAGGGATTGGGGTCCGCTGCTCATTTTCCTCAATATTTACCGCGTTTACGTCTGTAATCGTACCATCATCGCCAGGTATATCATCAACACCTGGTTGCAAGGTATTGGTATAACTGCGCCAATCTCCTCTTACCAAATCTAAGGTTGCAAAACGAAGCACCACATCATCGGTAAAACCGGTTAGGTACATTCTCATAAAACTTATGGAACGAAAATCGGTAATTCCGCCTACTGCATTTGTAAAATCGCTTAAAGGAACTTTATATTGAATCCATCTTCTATTTAACTGTGTATTATTAGGAAGTTCAGGAGTTACTCCTTCTCTGATATCCGTAACGTACTGGTCATTAATGGTCGTATTAGGTCTAATCTGAATTCGATATTCATAATAGCTATTTACCGTGTTCATTGTTAAATCACGATCAATATCCTCTACATCCGGTAAAGTTGTTGAGCCCCTATTGGTATTGGTCACTACAACAGGAGAATTACCATCGGGGTTATTAAAATCGATATATCTTTCAAGTATACCACCTTCTCTATTTAAATAATACTGAAAATCATCTAAAGCCGGATCTTCTGCCGGTCCATTATATATGGCCGCTTCTTCAGCATTGGCCAAACCATCATATCCTAAATCTTGTAGACTACGATTTGTCTCTTCAGCATCAAAAGCATAGACCAATGACTGTGTCGCCGGTACTTCACCCCAAGATGTCGGGGCGACCAAATCGTTGCTACCGACACCAGGCAACCCATTCTCGTACTGCTTTTTACCATCCTTTAGAATATCTTCTGAAATGTTACCCAAATTCAACACCAATTCACCGGCATTCGTATTTGGGGTGATACCATCAACGTAAGGATCCAAAACCCAAAATTGAACGAATTCTACATTCGACTGCTCAAAGTTGGTACTGCTCAAAGAACGCATTAACCCGCCCCATTTTTCATTAGGTTGCTCGCTTTCAAAGCTTGGGTTTGCGTTGTAGGGGCCTTTTTGGTTTGGATAATAGGCTATATCCAATGTGCCCTGCACTGTTGTCTGGCCCTGCGCAATATTCACTTGAGGAAATACTTCATCTATAAAGACCCTACGTGTTGGGTTTAAAGAAATATCATTATCCGTAACTCCGGCCGGGCGTTGATTGGTATAAAAAATAGGATCAATAGTGTACCAAGCCATTTTGGCTCTACCATAACCATTTAATAAGTTATTAGGGTCTTCAGGGGTACTTCCTTGCAACTGTCCACCAGGTGCAAACTCTAATGGTGGACTCGCTAATGACCAGCCAAGTGAAGAACGAATATCAATTAAAGCTTGTGCACCCTCAAAATCATCTAAATATGTAGTGGTTTCTCCTTGAAAATCGGCATTCTTTGGTGAGTTAGGCTGTAAAACTGCCACTTCTCCCCTAATCGACAGATTCGATGGAACATCAGTATCGATATTTGGAAGTTTGTTCGCCAATCGCGTGAGAAAAGGAACTTCTGTACTAAAATTACCATTTAGACCAAATATGGTATTGTTCACCGGTTCTATACCAAAATTTGATTTTTGGGTCAATGGTCTTTCGTTAAGGTTTAACAAGGTGCCCCCAAGAACAAAGTTTTCGTTAAACTTATGCTCTACATTGATACCTGTAAAACGCCTTGTTTGCTGACCAAAGACCGCATTGTTCTCCACGGAAATATTAATCGGTGTGTTCGATGCCTCTAAACTTGGATTTAAAAGTTGAACCGTACCTGCCGTATAATTTACAGTATAGTCTATACCTTCTTGCAATTGGCGCCCACCCGCAGTAACCCTTACCGAACCTCTAGGCACATTAAATGCACCGATAGGTATTCCATTGTTTCCTTGTGATTTATAACGCCCTTTTAGTTGAAACCTGTTCTTTTCAGCATCCTGCAATGAAGCTGCCTTGGTCTTCGCATACATATTTCTAAATACGTAGCGCTGTTGGTTCACATTATACCCTTGATCATTTTCAACATCATAGGTTCCACCCCCCAATTGCTCAAATAAGAACTCTCCAAAAGGTTCTACCTTGGTAAATATGATATGACCACTTTGCGTATCTACTGTAATACCCGGAACGTAATCAAAGAAACCGTCGCCCCCTGCTTGAACGTCATTGTAGATATTTAGTCTGTCGAGATTGAAAATATTGATGAGTATTCTATCTTCAAACCCAGCAGGCCAACCTGCATTGGGGTCTACCGGAGTGATATAATTTCTTGGTGTAGGATCCGAATATAAAATATTAAGTTTAAAGTCTTCTTGACTTAATTGAAAAGCTCCTGTAGCGTAGATGTTCTTCATCATCAAATCCCATATTGGGTCATCTACGTTGGTAATATTACTTTTTAGCAGCTTTAGTATTAGCGTATTGTTTTCTATTATTGGATTTATACCTACAGAAACCGTAGTAGCATCGATACCGCCATTGGCAAACTCACCTACCTGAAAAACCTGCCCATTAAAAGTATATTGAAAGGCGACCCCAATTACCTCATCGTTACTCAGGCGTTGGTTCAACGAGATATACCCTAACTGTTGATTAAACTGATAATCTCTTCCTTGATCGAGCTTTCTTGCGTTCTCTAAAATAGCATAATCGAACCCTTGGTTTACGACATATCCAGGAACATTAAATCCTGCATCTACAGTTGCAATATCTCGAATCGAATTGGTCAATACGCCCCCAGCACCAATTAATTCTGGGTCAAAATCATTTGCATTGTTCTGTGGGAGTCCATTCGCCGAAGAGGCGTTAAAAAACCCATCGGGTGCTCCTCCTTGGTTTCCTATTCTGGTTTGTTCCGATACTGCTTCTCCTAAATCTTGGATAGCGACTACATTTCTTACGTTTGTGGTGTTTTGATTTCTATTGGTCACCCAAACTTCTAATCGCGTAATCTGAACCTGACTCTGAATAAAGGGATAGTTGGCAAGTGCACTATCATAATTATCACGAAAGTATTGTGCCAAGAAAAAGTGTTTGTCTTCGTCATAGTCTAAAGCCGTTAGGGCAAACTCATTTAGTGTTCCTCCACCTTGGGCGACTACCGTATTATTCTGTGAGCGCTGTTCTGAGAAAACTGCCGTTACCGTAGTTCTACCAAATTGCAATTGTGTCTTAACGCCGAATAAACTTTGCGCCCCAGTAATCAAAGAACTGTTCAGAGGCATATTTACATTACCGATCTCTATCTTTTGAAGTATATCGTCTTCCGTTGGGGTATAATCAAGTTTGACTAGATTTTGAAAATCGAAAGTAGCCTCCGTATCATAATTAGCTGAAACCTGAAGTCGTTCACCAACCTTACCGAGCATACTCAAACTAATACGTTGGTCAAAATCGAACGAAAGGTTTGTTCGGTTTCTAGGGGATAGTGCAGGATTATCGTTCTTCTGCCATATCACACCTAAATCCATCGCCACAGAACCTTGGGGAATTACCTCAATCGTATTTCCACCAAAGATTGACTCAAAAAAGTTATTGTTCACATAAAAATTAGGGAGTAGGTTTTTACGCGCTTCTTCAGAACCTTCTTTTCTGCCTGTAAAAGCATCTATTTTTTCCTTGAAATACGATTTCATGGATTCTTTACGGACCAACTCAAAGTACTGCTCCGGAGTTAAGAATAGGGGGTAGTTGATATTGTATTCGCCAATAGTTTCTCTATACACATAACGGTCGATTTTTTCGTCGTAGGTATACTTAGAAACGATGCTATCAGGATTTTCTAGGACTAGTTTGCCTATTTCAAATCCAGTTTTCACTGAATCCGCTGCCTGTTCGTTGGTATCTTGTGCCATCACATTAGTAGCGACACCAAGAAACACAATACAAAAGAAAAACTGCCTAAATCTTTTAGATTTAAGAAATGATTTTACCCCTATCTTCAAACTACTTACAAATTTTTAAGCGCGGACTTAATAATGCCCTCAACGCTCAGCGAGGAATCTTGAGAAAGAATTCTTTCCACAACTTTTTCAGATTGTCTTCTTGTGTAACCAAGAACCTCTAATGCAGATAACGCTTCTTCTTTCGTTGTATTGTTCGATTGCAGTGAAACTTCGTCAATATCATAGACTTTTAAAATCTTGTCTTTAAGATCTAAAATAACGCGCTGCGCTGTCTTAGCTCCAATACCCTTTATACCTTGGATTGTGGCCACATCGCCACTTGCTATCGCATCCCTAACTTGAGTGGGATCCAAAGAAGATAACATTGTTCTGGCGGTACTTGCCCCAATGCCCGAAACCGACAATAGCAATCTAAAAATTTCGCGCTCGGCTTTATCAGAGAAACCAAAAAGCGTGTGTGAGTCTTCTTTTACCTGAAGGTGCGTATAAAGTGTAATATTTTCGTCACTTGGCAATAATGAAAATGTATGTAAAGAAATATTTAGAAAATAGCCTACTCCGTTACATTCGACTACGACATAAGTAGGATTTTTTTCTATTAATTTGCCTTTAAGGTGATGTATCATTTTATGAAGGTGAATTTTATATACTAGCCTATTTGCCCATTTTAGCCTTCTTGCGTTTCTCACGCTCTTGGGCGTCAATAACCGCAACCGCAGCCATATTTACCATTTCATCAACGCTGGCACCCAGCTGAAGAATATGTACCGATTTTTTCAAACCTATCATAATAGGCCCAATGGAATCAGCATTATTAAGCCCTTTCAATAACTTATAGGTAATATTCGCTGCATCGAGGTTCGGAAAAATCAAGGTATTTACTTTTCTGCCTGCCAGTTTAGAAAATGGAAAATTATTGTGACATAATTCTTGACTAAGTGCAAAATCTGTTTGTATCTCTCCATCTACCACCAAATCAGGATTCTTTTCATGTAGAATTTTCACAGCATCTCTAACTTTTTGGGCTCCTTTATGATTTGAAGAACCAAAATTTGTGTACGATAGCATAGCCACAACCGGATCAAAACCAAATGTAGAAGCAACGTTTGCCGTCATTTGTGCAATTTCTGCCAATTCTTCTGCATTTGGGTCAATATTGATAGAGGTATCCGCCAAAAACATGGGACCTCTTTCGGTGATCATTATATTTACGGTTGACGCCTTGGTGACACCATTTGCTCTTCCTAAAACTTCAAAAACGGGCTTCAATACTTTTGGATATGCTCTTGAGTACCCCGAAATCATACCATCTGCATCACCTTCAACAAGCATCATCGAACCAAAATAGTTGCGTTTGCCCATATTGACCTTTGCACTATATCGCGTTTCTCCCTTACGTTTGCGAAGTTGCCAAAGCTTATCGGCATACATGGTTCTTACCGTTTTTGACTCTTCTGACCTTGGGTCGATTATGGTAACATCGGCATCAAACTCCAGCTCTTTTTTATGTTTATTGATGATATCCTTATCACCCAGAAGAATGGGTATGGCAATACCTTCTTCATGAACTATTTGCGCAGCTTTCAAAACGTCGAGCAACTCAGCTTCTGCAAAAACAATACGTTTCGGATTCACTTTTGCCCTGTTGTGAAGCATTCGAACCGTTTTGTTATCATTGCCCGAACGCAGCATCAGTTCTTCTTCATATTTATCCCAGTCAGTAATGGGGTCTTTTGCCACACCGCTTTCCATAGCTGCCTTTGCCACCGCTGGAGGAATTTTTGCTATTAACCTTGGGTCAAATGGTTTGGGAATTATATAGTTTTTACCAAAAGTAAGTCTCGTTGCGTCGTAAGTAATATTAACCTGCTCTGGCACCGGTTCTTTGGTAAGTTCGGCCAAAGCCCTAACTGCGGCCATCTTCATTGCCTCATTTATTTTGGTAGCCCGAACATCTAAAGCCCCGCGAAAAATAAAGGGAAAGCCCAAAACATTATTTACCTGATTCGGATGGTCTGAGCGCCCCGTTGCCATTAAAATATCATCTCGTGTACTGCACGCCAAATCATATTCGATTTCTGGGTCAGGATTTGCCATTGCAAAAACAATAGGGTTCTTGGCCATAGACTTTAACATCTCTGGAGAAACAATATTAGCCATGGACAGACCGATAAAAACATCGGCATCTACCATAGCTTCTTCCAAGGTAGAAATATTTCTATCAGAGGCAAATTCTTCTTTTTGAGAAGAAAGGTTACCCCTATCTTTTCTAATAACACCTTTACTGTCGAGCATTACAATATTCTCGGTCCGAGCACCAAAAGCCTTGTAAAGTCTTGTACAAGAAATTGCCGCTGCCCCCGCGCCACTGACCACAATTCGCACATCTTCCATTTTCTTTTCGGTAAGCTCAAGTGCGTTCAATAATGCAGCAGCAGATATAATCGCCGTACCGTGCTGATCGTCATGCATTACGGGAATATCAAGCTCTTCTTTTAATCTTCGTTCAATTTCAAACGCTTCCGGAGCCTTTATATCCTCTAAATTTATACCTCCAAAAGTAGGCGCTATAATCTTTACCGTTTCAACAAATTTATCTACATCTTCAGTATCGAGTTCGATATCGATTCCATCGATATCAGCAAAGATTTTAAAGAGTAAACTTTTACCTTCCATTACGGGTTTTGAGGCCTCAGGGCCAATATTGCCTAAACCTAGAACAGCAGTACCATTAGATATGACCGCCACCACATTACCCTTGGCAGTGTATTTATAGACATCTTCCTTGTTCTTACTAATTTCCAAACATGGTTCTGCCACCCCTGGTGAATAGGCAAGTGCTAAATCTCGTTGTGTTGCGTATGGTTTCGTCGGAACAACTTTAATCTTACCAGGCTGTGGTTTTGCATGATAAACTAAAGCTTCTCGGCGCTGTTTCTCTTTACTCATTTCATATACTGATAAGAAGCAAAGGTAATTGTATTCGATTAAGTTTTGCCAAAAAGACTATCAGGATCTTCTAATTTATCTAAACTAATAATCAAGTTTTTGGGCAATAAACTTAATCCGTATTGATAGGAAGCATTCATCCAACCGAAACCTGAAGTAGTTATGTAGTCAAATTCGGTGCCTACGTTGCCGTATTCCGCATATACTTTATGCGTACAGGCAACTACATCGTATTTTTCAGGAATAGTACCATTATAGTCCACTGCATTTCTGGTTATCATCCACAACCATCTGTATATAAATTCATGCGCTACCTTTTCAAATCCGTAATTTAAGAGCCCTTTCCATATTAACATCTGATGCGGCGCCCAACCATTTGGATAATCCCATTGTTTCTGCTCTTTTCCCATAGCCAGTTTTTGAACCGCTGCCTTGGTGGTTGCAAGAATTCCGCCTTTAGCCTTAAAGGCTTTACATAATTTCTTTACTAACAAATCGGCCTGTTCTTTACTACAAGAC